>CALGUM010000052.1 GCA_937902295.1 uncultured Candidatus Saccharibacteria bacterium
TAGGCAAGATATCAGGCGTCAGCAGGTATCCCCCGACCGAGGCAAGTGTGCTCGGTGTATGCTCTTCACCGGGCTTTTCGATCAACTCTGTAATTTGATATGCCCCACCTGCAGCTTCGCTCTTAATAGCCGCCATACCATACTTATCGGCATCTTTCTTGTCTACTTCAATCAGAGAAATGACTGATTTTCCAGTTGCTTGGTGCGCATCAAGTAATTGCCGTGCACGAGAGACTTTGCTACGGAAAAAATCATCTGCAAAAAACACAAAGAATGGCTCATCATCCCCGATAAGGTGCTGCGCATTAAGTACTGGGCGTGCATTACCCTTGGGGGTACCTTTTTGGCGCACATACACAAAATTTGCAAGTTCAGCCACTTCTTTGATCTGATCCGCTTTGTCGTGCTTGCCTTTTTCTCGAAGCTCAGCCTCAAGTTCATCACTCCGATCAAAATGGTCTTCAATTGCACGCTTAGTGCTTCCTGTTACGATGATAACTTCTGTTACGCCAGCAGACACCGCTTCTTCTACAATAAGCTGAATGACCGGACGATCAATGATTGGTAACATCTCTTTTGGCATAGCTTTTGTCTGGGGCAAAAATCTTGTGCCGAGCCCTGCTGCGCAGATAATAGCTTTTGTAGGTTTTTTCAAAGAAATCCTCCGTCAAATACTGTTAGGTTTTGTCCTGCATCTATTATAGCAACCTTAGCACCTATTACTGACATCTCAGCGAACGAGTGCTAAATGAGTTAAAGTTTTTCGCGCACTAATTTTTGTGCTAACGAAGGGTTCGCTTTACCTTTTGACTTTTTCATAATTTGACCTACCAAATAACCAATTGCTTTATCATTACCAGAACGGATATCTTCGATAGCTTTTGTGCTTGCAGGGTCTGCTAGCACTTCATCGACAACCGCAGCTATCGCTCCTTCATCGCTTACCTGTAATAGATTTTTTTCAAGAGCAATTTCTTCTGCCGTCTTACCCTTGTACAACTCATCAAACAAACTCAAAAATACATCTTTAGCACTCGTGGAACTGAGCTTATTATCTTCGACCATTTTCGAAAGCTCTGCAACCCTGTGTGAGTCGACAAGACCCGACTCGAGTGCCGCTGTATCAATATCCTCCGCCTGAACTGATGCGAACCAATTAAACGCCCGGCGCACAAGATTACCAGTCCCATGTTGTGCAACAATAGCATCTAGAAGCCGTGCTACAGGCTGATGGTCCAAAATGGTTGCAATGACTGAACTATCTAGTTCAAGATCACCCCAACTCTGTCTATACTCACTCGGCAGTTTTGGAAAATCTGCTTGCATGAGAGTTATGTCGTCTGCAGTCAGGACGATCGGAGGAATATCAGGATCTGGCATATACCGATAGTCCTGTGCATCTTCTTTGCTACGCTGGCTGGTAGTTACCTGCGTATCGTCGCTCCATCCACGCGTTTCTTGGAGCACCGGCTCACCGCGTTCGAGTAACGCAACTTGTCGCTTAAACTCATACTCAGCGGCACGCTCAATACTACGAAACGAATTAAGGTTTTTTACCTCTGCACGCGTTCCTAGTGTTGCTGCGCCTTTTAGTGCAACGGAAATGTTGACGTCAAATCGCATGTTTCCGTGGTACAAATCTCCACGCGTGACTCCGGCATACGTCATGAGGCGATATAACTCAGTAGCGTATGCGCGTGCTGCTGCTGCAGAATGAATATCGGGTTCGGAAACAATTTCGATAAGTGGGGTTCCTGCTCGATTTAGATCAACGAGGCTATAGCCATCAAAATGCGTGAGCTTACCAGCGTCTTCTTCCATGTGAGCATGATGGATACGCACCTCGACAGTTGTGCCATCATCGAGAGGTACGGCCACAAGTCCGGCGCCGATAATTGGTTCGTACATCTGTGTTGTTTGATAGCCTTTAGGAAGATCGGGGTAAAAGTAGTGCTTACGATCGAAGTGACTATGCATCGCAATTTCACTGCCAAGGGCACGTCCAGCACGAACCGCAAGTCGGACTGCCTCCCAGTTAAGTACGGGCAGCATACCCGGCAAACCGTAATCAACCGGAGTGATATTGCTGTTTGGTGTCACCTCACGAGCATCATTGTTGGCAGTACTGAATAGTTTTGTGCGCGTTGCAAGCTGGACATGACACTCAATACCAATAGTCATGTCATATTTCTGTAGTTGTTCTTGTGTAGCCATAATTATATTGCCCCTAAATCCTTAAGTGCTTGCTTAAAACTTGCTAGTGCGCGTCGTGCTGCATCAAATGACACCTGCACGTCTGGCTCATGTGCAATCTGATTTCTCAGTTTGTGCGCAGACCATACGGCATTTTTGTTACTTAACTTCTGTGTGGCAGACTTTAAACGCTCACCCATGGTAGAGCCTTTATATCCTGCTTCTTTCATGGCGTGATCGAGCAGTTTGTCTGCACTTAGTACAGATAGTTGATACGAAGCCGCTTGATCTCGCTGCAATGAACGTTCAATTGCAAGCCATTTGCTTCTATACCGATCTTGGTTTAGTTGCTTTCCGCCTCGCGCAACCATCAATACCAGCACAAGGCCAGCTACTATTAATATAGCGGCAAAAAATGCGAGCAGAGTAATATTACTATTCATTTTTACCCTCAATTTCCCGTGCAATTGCAAGAATTTTTGCATCACTTTTACGTGCGCCTATAATCTGCAGCCCCACCGGTAGACCTGAGTCAGTTGCTCCGACAGGAACACTCAATGCAGGCAACCCTGCAAGACTCGCAGGAACAGTCATCACGTCGCGCAAATATACCTCGAGCGGATCATCGACCGATTCACCGATGGTAAACGCGGGGCTAGGAGATACCGGGCCTAGAAGTGCATCGTATTCGGCGAAAAGAGTTGTAAATTCATTGATAAGTAACGTGCGCGCTTTTTGAGCTTTCTGATAGTATGCGTCAAAAAAACCACTCGACAATACATAATTACCGATAATAATACGCCGTTTATTTTCTTGCACAAATCCAGCGTGTCGACTAAGCTCGTAGACATCCGTTAAACTCCCATCTTTACCCTTTTGAGTGCCATACCGTACGCCATCATATCGAGCCAGGTTACTACTAATCTCTGCGGGGATTACTGTATAATAAATCGCTATTGCATACTTTAGCAGTGGCAAGCTGACTTCCTCAACATCATAACCAAGCGTTTTATACTGCTCTACTGCAGCCTCAATCCGAGCCCGAACCTGCTCGTCTACACCCTCGCCCATAAATTCTTTAATCACGCCAAGTTTTTTACCATTGTTCTGTTCGTCTAACGAAAAGAAATCTGGCAATGTTGTCATGTCTCTCGCATCTTGCCCTGAAAGGAATGTCATGAGCAACTCCGCATCACCAACCGTAGAAGACAACACGCCTATCGTATCGGTACCGCTAGCCATTGCCACTACCCCGTATCGGCTCACTGCGCCGTAGGTAGGCTTGAGCCCAACAACACCGTTAAAACTTGCTGGCTGGCGAATTGAACCACCGGTATCTGTACCGAGTGCAAAAGGTACGATATCCAACGCAACAGCCACAGCTGACCCTCCACTAGATCCACCTGCGACCCGTGTTTCATCAACTGCGTTTTTCGTGACACCAAATGCAGAATTTTCTGTACTGCCGCCATGAGCAAACGCATCGAGATTGACTTTTCCAATACAAATTGCACCTTGTGCTTCGAGCTTTTTGACTGCCGTAGCCTGCAACGGCGAGACAAAGTCCTCTAAGAAATTACTCGCGGCTGTAGTAGGCACCTCGTGGGTTAAAAAATTATCTTTTACAGCAAATGGGACTCCAGCAAGTGGGCCTATAATATCACCTCTATCCACCTGCCGTGCACGCTCGAGAGCTGAGTGCTCCATTATATTCAAGAATGTATTATGAGTATCTGCATGTGCTTTTTGAAGCGCCGAAGCTACCACCGCTTCAGCTGAACTCTCTGCAATTTGAGATTGCACTGCTTGAATTGATGTCATATTATAATACCTTTGGAACTTTTACTTGGTTTGCTACAACTCCACCTTCCGACAGGCTTGTAAGCCGTTCTGGATTCACGTCTTGCACCACCTCGTCGTCTCTCGACACATTCATGAGATCCATTCCATAATACGTAGGTTCAACCCCATCTGTATCAAGTTCGCTTAGCTGTCCGAAGTACGTGATAATACGCTCAATATCATGTGTGAGTGTAGCAGCCTCATCATCATCGAGGTGCAATGCACTTAGTCGTGCGAGTGAACGCACATCTTCAATAGAAATATTCGTCATAGTACCAATTGTAGCGCACTCTTGCGCACGATGAAACAGTGAATTATGGTCTAGGTGATTGCGTCTCGTCGCCCCGTGCAGCTTGCACAGGAGGAGTTTGTGGCACTTGAGTGTATTGTGGCTGCTGTGGTACTGAGGGTGGTGTATTCTGCGTCTGCTGCCACTGAGGCTGTTGCCATGTTGCAGGCTGTGGTAGTGTGTCAGATTGTGGCGCAAGTGTTTGTGGCGTGTGGTTTTGCCACTGATTTGGGTCTATATACGCCTCGTGATTCATGTGTCCGAATTGAGTTTCTGGTTGTGGTTTACTGAGGATCTTAATAGTAATTTTTATGATTGCAAGCAAGATTAGTACTATGCCGAACACTACAATGAGCGTTTGCAAGATGCGCACTGCTGCATTCACAGTAGAGGTGTCACTAGCAGTGCCATATTGTGACTCACTGTACTCTGCAAACTGAAGTGCAAGATAATTTTGTGGATACAATTGCGCGGCATCTTTAAACAAAGCGGTGGCGCCTCTATAATTCCCTCGAGTTAACTCACTAAGACCGCGCATCC
This sequence comes from uncultured Candidatus Saccharibacteria bacterium, assembly GCA_937902295.1. Classification (GTDB taxonomy): domain Bacteria; phylum Patescibacteriota; class Saccharimonadia; order Saccharimonadales; family Saccharimonadaceae; genus Mycosynbacter. The sequence goes on from CALGUM010000052.1 coordinate 4,865, forward strand.
ATACTTCTGATGAAGAACTTGTTGCAACTAATGTAATATTTCGCTTACGAACAAGTTCCGATAGTCCCGCTGTGTCACGAATCACTGTATTTGCAAAACATTTCTGATCCGGACAGTTGAGGTTATTGTAGGTCGCCATACCTACAGCATTATGCGCACTATTTACAACAGGCGCACCTGCAAATCCAGCATGAGACGGGGTAGTGATTGCGCGGAGTCGTTGACCTTCACTTGCACTGAATGTTTCGGACACCTGTGCTGTTCTATACATAGGTGTGGCACGGAACTGCGCAGATTCAAGAGAACCAAACGCATACATTGGTCGACCGACAATATGCACCGCCGTACCCTCTGCAAGACCCTCGCCACTTCGTGCGAGTGATATTACTGGATAGTTTGCTTGTGTACCGACTTTCAGTAATGCAACATCCCCTGCGGCGGACTCTCCTTGGTATATCTGGTCTTGAGTAAGCGACGCTGAATACGTTGATGCCTCATATTGCGCTTCGATCACATTGTCCGTATATGTAAAAGAATTAGACCCATCACCACTTTGTGTGACAACTATCGGCTTGTCACCTAGCTGCACTGCATACTGATACGCTTCTTTTGTAATAGAAATATTTTCTGGTTCAATACGAGTGCTGATTGCGTTTACTTTTGCGATTATATCTTGATCACGCTCTTCGACGCCAGCAATTAACGCCTCAGCATCAGTCTGCATAAGTACACGTGCTTCTACGAGGTAATTTAACACCCGCTCGAGACGCTGTGTCGCCTGTGTCGTCGTAGGAGCGTTTGTGATATATGCAGCAACCGCATCTTGTGGTTTCACGCGAGTCGCGCTTGCTGCAGTCGCAACCAAACCATCACGTGAGATAAAGAAGCCGGTACCAGCTTTGTCGACACACGCACCCGTCAATGTTGGTCCGTCGCTTCCACTTGGTAATGTGAGACGTATATCGGCACAATATATTGTACCTACTCGAACAGTCGCGGGTGCGGCAGTCGCAAGCGCACGGAAGTCGGCGCTGTTGGTCAAATACGGAGGGACTTCCGCTGCAACTTTCTCTTCGCTACTATTCTCTGCTTCTAACTCGGACGATTCTACAGTCTCATCACTTGACGCATCGACTAATGTTTCGTCAGTCGAAGCACTGTCATTTGTATCTAGTACAGCGTTGTCTATCGCAGTATAGCTGGCATTTGCCAGTACTGCCTCAAGCTGAGGAGTTGCTGCAAAATTCGCAGCTCGGATATTATTAATACATGCAACGTATGGTCGATCATGCTGCACGGTCATATAACAATCTTCGCGACGCTCAGTGGTAACACCATACCGCTCATCAGTGCTGGTGAATACAACTTTTCGATAGGTGATATCACCAATTTCATGCACTTCGACATCGGATGATTTCACCATCGTGTCTACTTCGCGCACTTCAATCGTCTCTCTCACGAGCATATCAAGCTTCGACAGCTCATCGTACCCTTCCTTCTTTGCAAGTACTTGCCAGTAATTTTGATTGATACTTGATGTCATTCGCAGCTCCGGTGACGCAAGTGTAACATCACTACGATTGGCTTCGCTTGTAGCGACAGGCCGCACACGGACTACTGTGTACGCGCGAGATTCTTCTAAATCGGTACTCGAATATGTGACTTCATCAGCAAATCCATACGCCTCTAATTCTCGTGCGTCATATGCAACCGAAACACCAAGCTGCGATTCTATATTTCTCATCATTGGTGCGGAAGATCCAGGCTCGAGTGTAGCGGCTACACCACGTTGTGTCTTACCCGTATCAGAAGACGTGTAGCCCATAAAGTAAATTACAGCCCACGCTACGCCACAGAGGATAAGTAAGGTTGCCACTACACCTATAATCCATGCAAGAACTGTACCTATACTACGTTTTTTCTTAATAGGAGCAGGTTGCATTGGCGTGATTTGAGGTGATTGAGGTTGCATAACTAGCTTCAGTGTAGCACAAAACGCTATCGCTTTGAATGTATTTCAGCGATGATGTCGCGTAGCTCAGCTGCTTTTTCAAACTCGAGATTTGCGCTTGCCAGTTGCATTTGAGCCGTCAGTTCTTTTTCGAGCGTCGCATATTCATCGCGTGGTATTTTTTTGAGGTCAAGCTTTGGCTTTGTATCTTCTTTTTGTGGAATAATTGCACGGAGCCCCTCGTCGATTGCTTTATCTACCCCGCGAGGAGTAATACCATGTAGGGTGTTATACTCTTTCTGGATCGCACGACGTCGGTCTGTCTCGTCGATCGCTGCCTGCATCGAGCGCGTAATCTTATCGCCATACATTACTACACTTCCATCGACATGGCGCGCTGCACGACCGACAGTCTGTATTAGTGAACTTTCACTCCTTAAAAACCCTTCTTTGTCAGCATCCATAATTGCCACAAGGCTCACTTCGGGCAGATCAAGCCCTTCCCTTAGAAGGTTAATCCCTACAAGTACGTCATAGACGCCTAGACGTAGATCACGTAAAATGTCACCCCGTTCGAGCGTATCGACTTCGCTATGAATGTAGGCGGTCTTAATTGAAATTTCTTGCAGGTATGTAGTCAGGTCTTCCGCCATACGTTTTGTAAGAGTTGTGACTAACACTCGTTGATTTTTTTTGGTACGATCACGGATCTCTGCAACCAAATCGTCGACTTGGTTTTTAGTTGGTTTAATTGTAATAGGTGGATCAAGTAATCCTGTCGGCCGGATTACCTGCTGCGCAGGCTCAGGCGAGTGCGCTAATTCATACTCGCCCGGTGTAGCAGACACATAGATTGCCTTATTAATATGCTTGTCGAACTCCTCGAAACGCAGTGGCCTGTTGTCGAGCGCACTTGGCATGCGAAAACCATGCTCTACCAGTACCTCTTTGCGTGCTCGGTCGCCGTTGAACATACCCCTAACCTGTGGCAATGTTTGGTGACTCTCATCTACCAAAAGCAGCCAGTCGTCAGGAAAATAATCTATAAGTGTGGCGGGCTGTTCGCCTGGTTCGCGGTCGCTCAGATAGCGACTGTAATTTTCAATTCCTTTCACAAACCCTGTCTCTTCAAGCATCTCAATATCGTACTTAGTTCGTTGAGATAGTCGCTGTGCCTCAAGTAATTTATCGTGATTCTCAAACCATTCAAGTCGTTCATTGAACTCTTTCTTTATGCCTTCAATGGCATGAGCCAGGCGATCTTTTGGTGTCACATAGTGGCTGCTCGGGAAAATGCTGATTTCATCTGGTTCGGATATAATCTCGCCTGTAAGATGATCAAGCTGAGTAATGCGATCGATTTCATCACCAAAAAACTCCAATCGATACACAGTCTCACCATTTGCGGGAAATACATCCACGACGTCTCCCTTTACACGGAATGTACCTCGGTGAAAATCAATGTCGTTGCGCTTGTATTGGATGTCTGTCAATTGTCGAACAAATTTATCTTGCTGACGTCGTTCGCCTTTTTTAAGATGAATTGACATCGCGGCATATGAATCTGGTGCCCCGATGCCATAGATACAACTTACACTTGCAACGATAATCACATCGCGCCGAGTCAAGAGTGCCGAAGTCGCTGCGTGCCGCAATCGATCGATCTCTTCATTGATTGCAGAGTCTTTTTCTATATAGGTATCACTGCTCGCGATGTATGCTTCTGGCTGGTAGTAGTCAAAATAACTTACAAAATAATGTACTTCATTATCAGGAAAAAAAGTTTTAAACTCACTAAAAAGTTGCGCTGCAAGCGTCTTATTATGCGCCATCACAAGTGTCGGCACTTGCCGATCTTGAATGATATTCGCCATCGTAAAAGTTTTGCCACTACCTGTCACTCCAAGCAGTGTCTGTTCGCGCTCTCCACTATCAAGTCCAGCGAGTAGCTGGGCAATAGCTGACGGCTGATCACCGGTAGGCTGGTATTTTGTCTCAAGGCGAAACTTTGTCATCCTTATAGTATACCTAAAAACTAGCGTGATGTCTTGAACTGTAGTGCTCTTACGCTCGATAGAAGAACTACGCGCAATCTATTGTCCACTGACTCGCAATGACGAAAATATGTCACGGCGAAATTCACGAACCTTCTCAGCATGCTCTTGATTTGCGCGCTGCCCACTCGGTGTATTACTTGCACCACACGGTGCTTGTGGACCTATGAGAGAGTAGGTGTAGTCGCCAATTTGTCGAGCAGCATCCCCATACCCGTCGTCAATGTATTGATTACTATTTGTAAGATACTCACCCCAGGTACTTCCAACAGCAGACGTATCAATCATGCCATCTTCCGCGGTTATGACCTGGGAGGAGACATATCTTGTAATAATTCCTACAGAGGCAGGGGTCGCAACCTCTGCATCCTGCTGACGTGCAATGTCCCAGCATCCTTCTACTGGCATAGTTACTTCATACCGTTCGATTGAATCTTGCGCAACAAGTTTCACCTCATAGGGCGAGATGGTCTCTCGCACCAACATCTCGACACCCCATTCTTGCATTTGAATAGAGGGTTCGCGCGTTGACGTAAGCTCGTCCATTGTCTCACGGTTCTCTTGCTCGACATTTGATGGAGATTCTACGCGCTTAACCGTTTCGCTGTCATCATGACTATATTTTTTTTGCCATAACAGTACAAACAAAAAAATACTTACTACTATAATGATAGTGGTAAGTATTAGTAGTACTGTTCTTTTGTGGGTGGAGAGCGACTTTATCATCTAAAATTCCTCATTTATTTTCGTTCAATCGTAACACAAAAATCTAACAGTCAACTATTTACACTTGAATACTCGACGAACTTCTTTCGAAGTCTGACGACATGTCTCCATAGATGTCGTGCAAACGCTCAATCACAGCTGAGACTAGTTGGTCAGGTTCAGTATGATAAATAATATCCTTTGCTGCTGGAGATTCCACATGCTCTACAAGTGTCTTTGCATAATCAGCTACCCCACCACTTTCGAGCAATACTCCACATACCTTACGACTCTCAAGTGCAGTAGAAAGTTCGTGCAAGCTACCCATCCTCCCGCCTATAAGTATCAGGGCGTCACTACTACGAACCAGATCAATACCGCGCCCGATATATTGCATACCGGTAAAGTTGATGTAATCAAACTCTTCTGTCGGCAACCGAAAGGTAACAACGTGCTCACGAAGAGATTCAGCTGGCGAAAATCCTACTACAGCCCCTACCCTTTTTTCTATGGAATTTGCCCCCATTGCAGCGTAATGCGGCAGACCAATTGTTGCTCCAGTTACCAGCGTAGCGCCGCGTTGAGCGATCACTTGGCCTACTTCATAGGCAATCTTATTGGTCTCCTTGCCACCCTCGCGACTCGTCGCTCCAGAAACGCAGATTTGATATCTCATTTTTTCTCCCCCTTTTCAAGACATTGCACAAAATGTTCAATCACACTGGGACGCACAACGCACTCGCGGTACCTACGTATTAACTCATCGGAGAGTGCGCGGCGAAAATAGAGTAAGCTCCTATCAGAAAATTGACGAGACTCAGCGGCATCACGTGCGATATCACTCGGATGAAACGAGATTGTCTCACCTTCAATATGTAGACCTATATATTCGGTATTCTTACTCAGCACATCGTCATTCACTCGCAGCGCATGATATAACTCTTTCGAAGTCACATCCCTGTCGAGCCCCATTTCCCGTACTACTAAGTAGCCGGCGTGTAATATATCTCCAATAATTTTTGCGTCAACAGTATATGCAGGTGCCGAAGTCTCTAAGTCACGAAGTGCGACTGCGAGCTTTTTGTCATGTTCGCGACCCAGCAATACTAATAGCGCCTTTGACACTGTTAGATATCCTTTTCTTCAATCGGCATATCATGTAGTTCGGCGTTTTTATAGAGAATACCCTCTTTTGCACCATATTTTGTGACGACTGATGTCGAGTTCGCACTTGCAAAGATAATTGATTCACGAAGGCTCGCGCCTTGTGACCATCTACTTAAGAACCCGCTTGCGAATGCATCACCAGCACCCGTACGATCCAGCACAGGAACATCTTCATACATACCAGCTGAAATGATAGTCTTTCCATCACTTGCGACAACGCCACGCGGTCCATCACTTACGATGACTACAGGTACATATCGTAGTGCGTTACGTACAAGTTCTTCACTCGTCTCGCCATCAACAAGCATTTGCATCTCTTCTTTATTTACACAAAGCACATCCACACTTGCAAGCAAAGCCTTGAGTTTCTTTGGCTCTGCAAGTTCAGGTCCAGCTGGGTTGAGCATTACCTT
>CALGUM010000053.1 GCA_937902295.1 uncultured Candidatus Saccharibacteria bacterium
ATATTGCTATTGATGGCAGCAAGCTGACTGCTCTTGATGAGGCGACCCGATTGGCGCGTTGAAGTCTCGAGGTCAACCATGGTAGTGTACAATGAAACCTCACTTTTGGTGGAGGTGTTTTGTGGGGTCGAAAATATCAAAAACGCTGCGGCAACTAGCGCAACGGCTCCTGCGATTCCCACGATGATAAAACGCTTATCGATGCCATGCGAAGCGGGCGGAGCGAGTTGATTAAGATAATCGATGGAATACTGTCCGTTGATTGTTTGGCCGCTTGCACCAGAAGGGGGAGCTTGGGGGGTGCCGACACCAGCTGATTGCAAATACGAACTCGCATCATTTGGTTTAGCGGCATCAGGTCGTGGGGCGGGTGTGTACCACGGCGCTTGGGTTTGTGTCGGCGCTGCAGGTTGCGGGTGGGGTGCAGCGGCAGTGCCAATACTGGCATGGTGTGCCATAGGATCTTGGTAGGGTGGCTGCTGAGGGTATACAGGTGGGTTCTGCGGCGGTTGTTGGTAAGGAGCCCCATACGGCGCAAATGCCTCAGGTTGCGGGGCGGGTGTGGGCGGCGGAGTGCCGTTTTGATATGGCGTAGGGCGATTTGGGTCCATAAGTAACCTCATTTAACCATAAGCACTAGAGGTAGACAAGGGGTAAAGTGGTATACTAACAATATGCTGGTAAGCCAACAGAGACTGGAAATAACACATGCAGGACGCTAAAGAAGAAGTTCGTGCTCGGCTTGCCATAGAAGATGTGATTGGTGAATACGTCGAACTAAAGCGAGCAGGACGAAATTTCAAAGGGCTGAGCCCGTTTAGCGGTGAAAAAACACCGAGCTTTTTCGTGAGTCCTGAGAAGAATATTTGGCACGACTTTTCTTCCAATAAAGGTGGTGATGTATTTAGTTTTGTGATGGAAGTTGAAGGAATGGATTTTCGCGGCGCGCTTGAACATTTGGCGCGCAAGGCAAATGTCGACCTGAGTATGTATCAGAATGATAAATCACGAGACATTGCCCGCAGAAAAAAGCGCCTTCGCGAAGCCTGTGAATTGGCAGCAAATTATTTTCAGCATAGTATGGTGCGCAATGCACATGCGGTTGAGTATATTTTTAAGACGCGTGCTATATCAAGAGACACGGCTGCCGCGTTTCGTATCGGCTATGCGCCCGAAACGGGCAACGCACTCGTAGAATTTATGAAGAAGAAAGGCTTCTCTCGGCAAGAACTCAGTGACGCAGGACTGACCAATCGGTTTGGCGGAGATCTTTTTAAAGGTCGCATGATGGTTCCTTTGATGGATTCAAGCGGAAGCGTCATTGGTTTTACGGGTCGCATTATTCGCGATGAGCCGGGCGCTCCAAAGTATCTCAATACACCGCAAACGCTGCTGTATGACAAAAGCTGGCATGTCTTTGGGTTTTCACAGGCAAAAGAAGCGATTCGCACTCACGATTACTCGGTGGTAGTAGAAGGAAACCTGGACGTTGTGAGTAGCTGGCAGGCAGGAGTTCGGCAGGTAGTCGCGACTGCGGGTACGGCTATGACGCTCCACCACCTCAAGACACTCGGACGCATGACTGGTAACATCCGCTTGTGCTTCGATGGAGATAAGGCGGGGATTGCGGCGACCGAGCGGGCTATTCCTATTGCCGAAGATGCAGGTGTCAATTTAAAAATCGTAAGTTTGCCAGATAGCGCAAAAGATCCAGATGAGTTGATCCAACAGAGTCTTGAGGCGTGGCAGGCGGCGATTGATAGTGCTGAGCCGGTTGTGGATTGGATTTTGCGTCAATACTCTGTGCGAAATGACGTCAGCACCGCGGCAGGTAAACGTGCGTTTACTACCGCAGCACTCGAGGTAACCCGTGCACTCAAAGATCCTGTCGAACAGGAGCACTATTTACAGAAAATTGCCGCTACCGCTGACACGACGCTTGCAACACTACGTGCAAAAATGGACCACTCGGCACCAAATGAAAAAACGTACAAGAGAGTTGTGCAGCAGCCAGAACTGTCGCAGGATGCGTATGTGCACCACGATAGCGTACTCGCGCTTGGTATGCTGGACTCATCTGCCCGCGAGTTATTCCGTGAGTTTTCACCAGATTTATTCGAAGAAGAGCGTCGTCACGCAGTTGCCACATACCTCCGAGATCATGCGCAAGTTGTTGAGGATGTGCCACCAGAGTTGCAAAAGTATAGCGAGTATGTAAAAATATTACTATTGAGGGCCGATGCACGATACGCCGGGTGGACCGATACAGACAGGTTCCACGAAGCCGCGCGCTTGCTCCGCCGTATAAAGGATGAACACAAGAAACAACAAAAGCAAACACTCACCGAACAACTTCGTGATGCGGAAGCAGAAGGCGACGATGCGAGGGTGCGTGAGCTAATGCAAGCAATCCAAATTCTAAATAAGGAAATTCATTCATGAGCGATGATGTCAAAAAACTTGACGATGAAGTAGTAGACGTAAGCGGAGGCGTGCCGGTGAGCGAGTTTGAAGAGCCGAATGTCGACGATCTTGCGGACGAAGAAGAGCCAGATGAAGAAACACTGAACAATCAATACCTCGATGACGTCAGTGATGACTCAGTGCGTCTGTATCTGCGCGAAATTGGTAAAATCCCTCTGCTCAATGCCGAAGAGGAGCTGGCGCTAGCCCAAAAAGTCAAAGAGGGTAGTAAGCGTGCCAAAGATAAAATGGCAGAAGCAAATATGCGACTCGTCGTATCAATCGCCAAGCGCTACAGTGGACGCGGCCTTGATTTTCTCGATCTTATTCAAGAAGGTAACACTGGCCTGCTCCGTGCAGTAGAAAAATTTGATCCAGACAAAGGATTTAAGTTCAGTACCTACGCAACCTGGTGGATTCGCCAGGCGATTACTCGTGCTATTGCCGACCAGGCGCGTGTAATTCGTATTCCGGTACATATGGTGGAGACAATTAATAAGCTCCTTCGTACGCAGCGACGCATGACACAAGAACTCAACCGCGAGCCGACCATGGAAGAATTGAGTAAAGAACTCGAGATGGAACCTTCAAAAATTGAGTACGTCATGAAGATTAAGCAAGATATCCACTCGCTTGACGCTGGTGTAGGCCGCGATGGCGACGAAGAAGATAGTGTACTTGGTGATTTTATCGAAGATGAAGACGGGGCAACACCAGAAGAATCTGCGTCAAGTCAGCTCCTCAAGGAGCAGGTTCAAGCTGTACTCTCGACACTGAGCGAGCGTGAGCAAAAAATTGTTCGCATGCGCTTCGGGCTCGATAACGGCAAGAGCCACACCTTAGAAGAAGTTGGGCAGGAGTTTGCGGTAACTCGTGAGCGTATTCGACAAATCGAAGCGAAAGCATTAGCCAAGCTTCGTAAGCATAAAGATGCCAAGAAACTACATGAGTACCTAGGCTAGGCGGCTCTATGAAGTATGGTGAACCGTTTCGTGATGCAGGTCATAACCTCACCGATTCGTATGAGGGAGTTCGATCTGATCACCCGAGTGAAATAGAAGACAACCCTGCTCAGTCTACCGATATAGAGCACACTCAGGCCTTATTAGGTGGTTGTGTACTTCAAGATATGGATTATTTGTCAACCGCCGCACTTGAACGTAAACGCGATGCGAATGCTGTCACGATATGGCAGGAGAGTCTTCACTCAATTAAGGATAGGCATGATTTTCAACTATGGTATCAATTGGCAGCCTCACCTTCGTTTCAGGAGAGCATAAAAAACCCCTACTTAATCAACGGGAAGATGGTGAAGGTCGACTCAGAGATACTGCTCGAGAAGATCTTTGAAGTCGGTTGTGACAATCAAGAATTTCTGGATGAAAGTGCGGCCAGGTTGGGGAGTCTCTCGAGGAGTTTCTCGCAAAAGATTGCTATTCGCAGAAGTCGCAATAAGCAGGGTCTAATTGTTTCAGACTCTCCCGACACCATGCCTGCCGAAAGTATTGCAAGGGGGGTATTTACTCGACTTGGGTATGAGTATCCAGGTGACGTCGTGAGGTCTAGCGCACTCGAGCAGGCGGGCGCATTTGAGTATAGCGAAGGGAATGAGCGGCGGTATTTTTATTTTCAATTTCGAAAGCAGCACGCCGTGCATGAGTTTCACTTCGAAGACCCACGGAAATTACTGGTATTGGCGCGCTCGCTTGATGAGTTTATGGACGACCCCATATACGTTAGAGGGGTGAGTGAGCTGGCTGTCGCATCCCTGGAGCAACAGGATGGTGTAAAGGTGGATAGTAGGACTGCCATGGACTTCTTAAGTAGCGCAAGTTATGTAATGATGATGGCGGTTGAGTCTGCAGCCAGTAAGCCCGGTAAAAAACACAAAGAGCTGCAGCAGATCAATACGATCCTGCAATCAAGTCGAAAAACTCGCACGGGTGACCTCATGCAACCCTCTCTTACTGGTATCTTGCAGCTCGCAAATGGCTTGCTGCCGAGTATCAACAACTATCTACCGGAGCAGGAAAGGCTTTCGAAGATTACGCAGCGTACACCAGAAGGATACTATGATGCATTTGAGCGTATCTTATACGTAGTGAATGAGCTGTCTGAGTCCTGGGAAAATGGGGATGATCGTCAGATGTTATTTGATATGTCAAATATGGCCACTTCGCTCGTGAAACATAGTGCTCCACGTATCAAAAGTAGCGGCGGCTTATTGAAAGGTGACTTGATATAATGACACGGATGATAAAATTACCGGAAATTATTGGAATAGCAGGCACAAGTGGTGCCGGCAAAGACACAGCTGGTCATTTGCTTGCCAACTACGGCTACAAGTTTACAAGTCTAAGCGATACGCTTCGCGCTGAGCTTGATGTACTTGGCAAAGAACATACGCGTGAAAATTTGCGCGGTCTTAGTAGTGCGTGGCACAGAGAGCATGGAGCGGAATATTTGACGCTCCGCACAATCACTAAGTATCACAATGAAAAAGAGTCGTTTGGGTATAAGGGACTGGCAATTGGGAGCGTCCGTCGTCCAGCCGAAGCGCGGGTGATTCAAGCACATGATGGCGCGGTTCTATGGCTCGATGCTGATCGGCGCGTACGGTTTGAGCGTATTCAGACCGCGCATCGTGGTCGTGCCGAAGACGCGGCAAGTTTTGACGCGTGGTGTCAAGATGAGGATACCGAGATGATGCCGCCATCAAACGATGACGGATCGGCACTCAATATGGCTGGTGTGCGTGATATGGCAGATGTGATGATCGACAATAGCTTCGAAGACGAAGCGCATTTTCGCCAACATTTTATCGAACTATTTGAGCTAGAAAAGTAGCTATTCGATAAAATCGAGCGTATGAATAAGCTGATCAAGCTGGCTGTAAAGGTCTTCTTTTGAGCCATTATTGATAATGTAGTGGTCCGCAAGTGCAATCGGTGCGGCTTTGTACTCATGTTCGGTTTCTGCAATGTCACGGGCGACTGCCTCAGTCCTTGTGAGGGGGTGATGAGTGCGTTTTTCAAGGCGCTGGTAGCGGAGGTGTTTTGATGTGACGAGTGCAATGGTTGTGACACTACCAGGAAATGCACTAAGTAGCGCGCGATATTCTTCGAGCGAACTCGAACCATCGGTGATGATGCGTCTCTGGCCAGCTTCAACGAGCCGATAGAAGTGTTTGAGGGTGTGCTGCTCGATGAACTGCGCATGGCCACGAGAAAGGAGGTGTGCGATAAAGCTACGTTCGCTTTCGGGCGTATGTTCGATGTGAGCTCGCTCCATGCTCTGACGGATAATATCGCCAAATGAAACCTTGGGAATATTTTTATCTGCCATATGTGTAGCAGCCGTAGTCTTACCAGATCCTACCAAGCCAACAAAGGAGATGATTTTTACATTTTTATGCTCACTCATGGGTCTATTGTAGCAAAAAGCTCATGGTTTAGAGAGCCAGACTTACTGCTATACTGGTAATATGACAAAACGGCTGGTAGTGATCGACGGAAAATCAATATTTTATAGAGGGTATTTTGCGATGCCGGGGCTTAGTTTGCCAGACGGCACGCCAACAGGCGGGGTGTTTGGATTTGCGAGCCTTGCGATAGAGATTATCAAAAAGCTTGAACCTGATTACGTGGCAGTAGCATGGGACAAAAAAGGCACAAGTATCCGTCGACGTAAGGAAATTTTACCAACGTATAAAGCTGGGCGAAAAACTCCGCCGCAAGACTTTTTTGATCAAATCCCGATACTACTCGAAATGTGCGAGGCATTTGGTTGGCCGCTCTACGAAGCCGATGACTACGAAGCCGATGATATCATGGGAACATTTGCAAAGTTGGCAGAAAAAGAGGGCATCGAAACGTGCCTTGTGACGAGTGACCTGGATATGCTACAACTTGTAGGTCCGTTGACTCATGTGTACGCCATGAAGAAAGGACTCGCAAATATCGAACTCTATAATCCAGAGAGTTTTGAGGCAAAATACGGTATTGAAGTTGAGCGTTTTGTCGATTATAAAGCGCTCGTAGGGGACAGCTCAGATAACATTCCCGGTGTGCCAGGAGTCGGGCCAAAAGCGGCAACGGAGCTACTCGCGGTGTATAAAGATCTCGATGATATCTATGCGCATCTCGACGCTATTAAGCCGACGCTGAGTAAAAAACTTGTTGCCGGCAAAGAATCCGCCTACATGAGTAAACTCGTTTCTATGATTTGGACAGATGCTCCAACGCCACTCGATCTCGATGATATGGATGTACACGATTTAGACATACCAAGGCTCGCAGCACTCCTCAAAAAACTTGAGTTTAATTCACTTGTCGGTCGTTTGCCGGCACACATGCAAGATGCCACACTCCAAGGGGGGTTGTATGTTGAACAAAAAATTGATTCACTGAAAATAACAGAGTGGAGCGATGAAATTTCTGTCAATGAACACGTGGTGCTCCATGTGGAGAACAATGAAGTATGGCTTTCGCTGAGTGAACGCGAGGTGATGCGTGCACCATTGGATGCAGTTGCAAGTAAGACATGGAAACTACTGGGAATGAGCCGGGTGGTTGGCTACGATATTAAGCAGGCGCTCCACCGTATGGACAAAGCTGGCATACACACTGCTATTGACGAAGTCCACGATATTCGACAAGCGGCCTTTTTGCTTAATCCTCTGCAGCGCGATCGGAGCTTGTCATCGTTACTCGGCGCAGATGTTGCAATGGAAGAGCCGGGTGAAGTCGCTGCAGCTTTGTGGAGTGTGTATCGGGCACAACAAGAAGCATTTGCGCATAAACCAAAGGTTGCAGATATTGCAACACGATTTGATTTTCCGCTTGTACGGCTATTATTTGATATAGAGCGCCGCGGGGTAAAGATTGATATCGAGCACCTGCACCGCATGAGTAAAGAGCTCGGTGATGAGTATGCGGCCTTGCAGCAACAAATCTATGACTTAGTAGGGTATGAGTTCAATATCGGCAGTCCGGCGCAGCTTGGCGAAGTGTTGTTTACAAAGCTTCAGCTTCCAACTACGGGTATAAAACGTGGCAAAACGAGCTACAGTACCGATCAAAAGACACTCGACAAGCTCAAAGGACAACACCCTATTGTTGAGCTCATCGAGCGAACTCGTGAACTTGCGAAATTAAAAAATACCTATGTCGATGCGCTCCCTGAGCTTGCTGACGCAAACGGACGGTTGCATACAACATTTAATCAAGATGTGGCGGCTACCGGACGCCTGAGCAGTACCGCGCCAAACCTTCAGAATATTCCGATACGCAGTGAGCTAGGCCGCACCATCCGCACGGCGTTTATTGCAGAGCCCGGCAATGTACTCGTAAGTGCTGATTATAGCCAGTTTGAGCTACGACTTGCAGCAGTGTTGGCTAACGACACGGAACTGATCGAAGATTTTAATAACGATGTAGATATACACACAAAAACCGCGGCAGAAGTATACGGAATTGCAATGGATGCAGTTACCAAAGACCAGCGCCGTGATGCCAAGGTGATTAACTTTGGCGTGCTGTATGGTATGAGTCCTCATGGCCTGAGTGCGGCCACTGGCATGGGGTTCGGTGAAGCGAAGAAATTTATCGAACAGTATTTTGCGCTTCGCGCTCCAATTCGTGCGTTTATTGATGCCACGCTCAAGCAGGCCGAAGACGAAGGATACGTTGAGACATATTTCGGACGTCGGCGCCCAACACCAGACGTCAAAAGCAGCAACTTCATGGTTCGTGAGTCAGCTAAACGTGCCGCCGCCAACATGCCAATACAAGGTACAGAGGCGGATTTAATGAAGCTTGCCATGATTGAAGTCGAACAAAAAATTGGTAGCCAGGGTATGCAGATCCTACAAATCCACGACAGTATACTTATCGAAACATCACGAGCACACGCTGATGCGATCGCTACTATACTCAAAGATACTATGGAGTCAATTGCACCTGAACTACCGGTTAAACTTCGAGTTGATGTGAATATTGGTAATAACTGGGGTGAATTATGATTAGTCTATCGACATGTTGTACTATCAGTACGCACTATGAGAAGCGAGGAGCTAAGAAAATATGAATATCCAATGTACTCAACTGCATCCGGAGGCACGACTGCCTGAGTATCAAACACTCGGTGCGGCAGCAGCGGATATTCATGCCTGCATTGACGAGTCGGTGGTATTACGACCGATGCAACGATCTATTGTGCCGGCGGGATTTGCGATGGCTATTCCAGAAGGCTATGAGGTGCAAATTCGCGCACGAAGTGGTTTGAGTAGTAAGCACGGAATTGCGCTCGCCAATGGTGTAGGGACTATCGATAGTGATTACCGCGGCGAAATTGGAGTGATACTTATTAATCTCGGGCAAGAGGACTTTGTGATCGAGCCGGGTATGCGGATTGCCCAAATGGTGCTTGCACGTTACGAACGCATAGAGTGGCAACAAGTTGAAGTGCTTCCTGCTACAAAAAGAGGAGCAGGAGGGTATGGCAGTACCGGCAGCAATATTGCTGGATAATATTGACATTTTCTAGAGGTAGTGGCACAATACACACATGAATCCAAGCCGTAGCAATCAACTCATGCCCGTTATTTTAATCGTCATAATTGTCGTCGTGAGTGTTGCGGCTATCGTTGCCTTAGCTCGTACACTTTTGTTTGGTGGGAGTGAATCTACCGATCAAGTAGAGCAGCCAGAACAAAATGCACTTGTTCAAACCACCTCAGACCGATCGGTGCGTATGACAATACGCGGTGCGTTGACGGCCGACGAAGAGTTTCGCTCGTACCAAATTACTATCTCTCCATCGAGTCGTACTATGACAACCTACGCAGGCTATTTGGAGCGTCAGATTGACACTGTGCGGCTCGACAACAATACCCGTGCCTACGAAGAGTTCGTATACGCACTCAATCGCGAGGGTATGATGGAGGGTGATCAACTGGAGGGAGAGGCAAACGACCGTCGAGGCCTGTGTCCAGGAGGCAAAATACTTGAATTTGAGACATTGCAAAATTCCGAACCAACTGAGTCACTGTGGACTGCCACCTGTAATGGCGTCAAAGGATCATTCCGTGCCAATTCAGCGCAGATCAGTGCCATGTTCCTCGAGCAAATCCCTCAGGGACCAGATTTGCTGCGCAATATAAACGAACGATAAGGAGAGCTCGGCATGACGGACGCCACTATAATACGGGCAGTGATATTTGATTGTTTCGGTGTGCTGTATACCGGCAGTCTGGTGGAGCTTGCGAATCGCTGCCGTACCGAAGAGGATGTTAAGGCGTTCTATGATCTGACACGTGCGGCTGACCACGGGTTTGTGTCACGCGAAGACTATATCGATCAGGTAACCAACCTGACACAGCTCTCGTCGCGGGAAGTCGTCGGGTTAATGGATAATGCACAAATTCGGAGCAGTGGAGTATTCGCGTATGCACGGGAGCTCAAAACGCGCGGGTACAGAGTAGCGGTACTCAGTAATATCGGTCGTGATACAATCCAGAAATTATTTACCGACGAAGATTATCAGTTGTTTGATGAGATTATCGCGTCGGGCGATATAGGTATTACAAAACCGCATCTCACTGCCTACGACAGGGCTCTCGACAAGATCAAAGTGTTGCCTCATGAGGCGATAATGATTGATGACTCGTATGCTAATGTGAGCGGTGCCACAGAGGCTGGTCTGCATGGAGTAGTCTTTATGTCGCTCGTGGCGATGAAAAAAGACGTCGAGGCGCTTCTCGGTGCCTGAACTACCGGAGGTTGAGACGGTTCGTCGAGGGCTCGCTGAATATATCATCGGTCGCACTATTACGCAGGCTACCGTATACGATTCACCAAAAAGTTTTCCGAATCATACTGCCGAGGTCGAGCAGTTTATGCAAGGTGCGCAGGTAGTTGCAGTTCGACGGCGCGCAAAAGTACTGCTTATCGACTTGTCATCTGACTACACTTTGGTCATTCACCTCAAAATGACCGGACAATTAGTGTATCGAGGTGAGGAAGTATTTGGGGCAGGCCACCCGAGTGATTCGCTGATCGGTGAACTGCCGGATCGCTCGACGCGGGTGATGCTTGAATTTGCCGACTCTTCGCGATTATATTTTAACGATCAACGCAAGTTTGGTTGGATCAAACTTATAGCAACGCCGCTTGTACCATCGCTTGCGTTTATGCAAAAGGTTGGGCCCGAGCCACTCGAAGCGGACTTTACGCCCGAACAGTTTGCCACGCGTTTTGCGCGTCGCGCTCGTACCAATATCAAAGCAGCACTACTTGATCAGACGGTTGTAGCAGGTGTGGGGAATATTTATGCCGACGAAAGTTTGTGGGGTGCAAAGATGAGCCCAAAACGTCTCGTTGCGAACGTGACACCGGCAGAGTTTGCGTTGCTCTACGATGAGCTACGTGCGGTTATGAACCTTGCCATCGAAAAAGGTGGCTCGACGGATAAAAATTACGTCAATGCCGAAGGCAAACGCGGTAGTTACATGGATTTTGCGCGGGTGTTCCGGCGCGAAGGACAGCCATGCCCCCGCTGTGGTACTACGATCGAGAAGATTAAATGGGCAGGGCGGGGGACGCATCTTTGTCCCGTGTGTCAAAAGTAATCCGCCTCGTCGAAGACAGCACTTGACCTATTGCAAGAAATAGCATCTAATACAACTATGAGTGAATTGCAACGTAACGCACCATCTCTGAGTTTGCATGAGTGGTGTCAATCTGAAGAGGCGCAGGCGCTCGTTCAGCAAGTACGACCGGAGTTGTTGGCGTTGGCACGGCATATTGCCCTAGGTGGTGATGGGCGGCGGTATGCCGAGAAGCAACGCTTGCCACTTGTCGCAATACGTCGAGAGTTGGAGGTGCTCAAGCAACTGCAAGACGATGCGTCGCCTGCGACCGAGGTAAAAAAACGGCCAGTAGTACCAGCACAGGCATGGCAGCGCAAAAACGAGGAACGTCTCACGCCGCCATGCACCGATGATCCCGAGATGTTTTTTTCGACCGATCCTGGTGTAATTGCACTTGCCAAAGAAGTGTGTCAGCGCTGCGGACTGCAGGATCCGTGTCTTGAGGCCTCATTCGCGCTCAACGAGCTACGATATGGCATCTGGGGCGGTCTGACGCCAGACGAGCGCCGGGCGTTAAAATAACGTATACTGGTACGTAGTGATTATTCTACTTACTGGTGACAATATATATGAAATCGACCAAGAGCTTGGCCGTATTGAAGCGGCACATGCGGGCGAGTCAGAATATCTGAATGCCGATACTGTAGAGCCGCAACATTTAACTGATATTTTTCTGGGTGTTTCGCTTTTTTTCAGCAAGCGACTCGTGATCATCCGCCACGCAAGCAACAATACAGCGCTCTGGGATGCACTGGAGCCGTGGATCTCCCGGCATACAGACACGACACTTGTCCTAGTAGAACCTCGACTTGATAAACGCACAAAAATTTACAAACAATTTGTTGCACACGCGGATGTGCGAAGTTTTACCGCATGGACGGAGCGTGACGCAACTCGAGCCGAGCAGTGGCTGTGCGACGAAGCAAAGGCGCGTGGGCGAGTACTAGAGCCAGCTGCCGCACGTGAAATTGTACGTCGGCGTGGGGTGGAGCAGTATCAGCTGAGCAATACACTCGACCAGCTCGCTGTCTTCGACAAAATTACTCTGGAGAAAGTGGCTACTCATCTCGAAGATGTGTCGCAAGAGAATGTGTTTGCGCTGCTTGAGGCGGCCCTGCGTGGTGATGCAAAAAAAGTCCACACTATGATTGCAACACTCAAGTTAACCAATGATCCCTATATGACGATGGGGCTACTTGCCTCGCAGGCTTTTGCGCTCAGTGGTTTAGTGATATCAGACGGGTCTGGTGATGTGGCAAAGGACCTCGGGGTGAGTCCATATGTGCTGCGCAACCTCGATTCGACCGCTCGTTCGATTGATCGAACCGCACTTCGACATATGGTGCTAGCACTCGCGGACGTGGATGTAGGATTAAAAACACGTGCGATAGATCCGTGGTTGCAGATCGAAGTAGCGCTATCCCATACATAAGAGTTATTGACTTTTTTATATTTTTCATGTATAGTATTATATAGCAATTAATTTAACATAAAAAGAAAAATATGAGCGAAAAAATCACGCCGCAGTCTCCAGAGTCAGACAATCGCGCGAGCGATAGACATTACAACCCAGATCTTGCGCTTCTTCGAGAGGTGTTGCACCAAAATGAGGATTCTCGCAATGAATCGAAGAAAATAGTTCAGAATCTAGATGTCGGTTTAGTGAGCGGGCAACTACAATCTGGAGAGCATGTAGGTATTGCAGGAGCAGACGTTGGTACGACGTTTGATCGGGTGAACCAGGTTGACACCGATTCTGCTCCAGACTTAAACGCTCTGCGCGATGAGTTGAATGTACGCCAACGTGTAAACGTAGCATTGGCGCAGATAGCTTCTATCGGCATTGAGGCTGAACAATCTGTACCAGAGCTGTACGAGAATACCAGCATGCTGGAGGCTGTTAAAACATTAACCCCCGAGATTAGCACCTCGTCAACAATCGTCTATCTCGGTAGTGGACCAGACACCTCTTTGGCAAGTGTGTATGGAAAAAGCGTTATACATGTTGATGCAGACGAAGAGCAGCTTGCTGCTATATGCAGTGCAGGCTATCGTTGTGAACTAGCAGACTATGATGAGTTTGCGGCCGGACTTGAAGATGATACGCACCTGGACCTTGTATACTCTCATAATTCAGGGTTAGTGCCTGAGAGTATCTTAAGTAAAATTCCTTCAGGCGGTTATGTAATTGCAAACAACTGGCATGGCTCGGCAAATAACATGGGTGCAAATGAAGATTTTTATATAGTAGGAGCTGTCAGTCCCAAAGACCAGTCAATTATCAGCCCAGAGGATGCCCATCGGGGCCTAGGAGAACTCGAGACTGCCATTGATATGCGGTCTGCACAAATGCGCACTACAGTTGATCCCGTTGAGATTGAAGAAATACGCCATCTGAACGGTGTGATTGTTGATTCAAGTTACAAAAATGCAGAAGCAGAGTGGGTTTTTTGTAAAAAATAATAACCCTCTGAAAACAGAGGCTATTATCTAGATGGAGTGCTACTTTGTAGTTAAAATAACCTCCCGTTCAAGGGAGGTTATTTTGCTGCGTCAAGAAACTATTTTGTAGTTTTCTTCGCCGCTGGTTTCTTGGCTGCAGGCTTTTTCGCTGCTGGTGCTTTTGCCGCAGTAGTTTTCTTTGCCGTAGGCTTTTTCGCTGCCGCTGGAGCTTTTTTGGCTGCAGGTTTCGCAGTAGTAGTCTTTTTCGTAGTTGCTGGTTTTACGCCAGCTGCTTTAGCTGTGCGTGCTACGGCAGCCTTGCGGCGTGCAGCAGTATTTTTCTTGATCAAACCTTTTTTCACCGCTTTATCAAGTTCGCTCTGAACTTTTGACGCTGAGGCTGCAGTTGGTTTCGCGGCAAATGACTTGCTCGCGTTTTTCATATCTTTTTTGACCGCGACGTTTCGCTCACGTCGCTTGATCGTTTGTTTCATTCGTTTAATGGCTGATTTGATGATTGGCATGGTGTGTAGGTACCTCTATAAATTTAGTATTACAATCAAGAGTGAATTATACAGAAAATTAGTGTAAATGTAAAGAGAGGGAATCTAAATAACATTGTTGACGGATATATCAAGCTTATGGTACAGTGAGTACAAAATCTATAGATAACACAAACAACAAGGAAAAAAGTAATGAACGACTCAGGTGTCAAACAGCAAATTGTTGACATAATCCAGAATTCGGATACGATTTTGGTGACAGTAAGCACGAATCCGTCTGTTGATCAGTTGTCAGCAGCGCTCGGCCTGACACTTTATTTTAATGATATGGGCAAACATGCCACTGCAGTAGTGAGTGGTGAAATCCCACCTGCTATCAAGTTCCTTGAGCCAGAAAAAGTACTCGAACCGACAGTCGACAGTCTACGTGATTTTGTGATTGCACTCGACAAAGAAAAAGCCGACCACTTGCGCTACAAAGTAGAAGGCGATGTCGTAAAAATCTTCATTACTCCTTACAAGACAGTCATCAGCGATAAGGATCTCGACTTCACACAAGGTGATTATAACGTCGAAACCGTCATTGTCCTTGGTGTTGCAGACAAAGAACACCTCGATAGGGCACTTGGCGCTCATGGAAAAATTTTCCATGATGCCAACGTGGTGACGATTGGTTTGGAGCCAAGCACACTCGGTACCCTTGACTGGGCAGATGAAAAAGCAAGTAGCTTGTCGGAGCTTGCCGCAAGCCTCACAGGGGAGATGCAAACAGAAGAGCATCCACGCTCTTCACAAGTAGCAAGCGCCATGCTCACAGGTATCGTATCAGCAACAGATCGATTTAGTAATGAAAAAACATCGGCACGCACAATGTCGTTTGCTGGCGAATTGATGGCAAGTGGTGCGAATCAGCACCTTATTGCCTCGAAGCTCCGCGAAGGCGCGAAACTTCCCTTGCAACAAGACGATGGCACAAGCAAGAAGCAGCCGAATCGCCGTCAAAAA
The DNA here is from genome assembly GCA_937902295.1 of uncultured Candidatus Saccharibacteria bacterium. Taxonomy (GTDB): domain Bacteria; phylum Patescibacteriota; class Saccharimonadia; order Saccharimonadales; family Saccharimonadaceae; genus Mycosynbacter. Next base: position 15,064 of record CALGUM010000053.1, read on the forward strand.
GACACAACGAAATCATCAGACGATTCCTCGCAAAAGCGCCGTGACAAAGGTCTAAGTATTACGCACAAAAAATCTGATGCTACGCCAGCAGAAGAGAGCTCACCTCAAGCGCAAAAAACTGACGATATGCCCGCATCAGTAGATCCCAAGCAGACGCTTGATGCAGCACTGAACAAAGCTGCAGTAGACCGTGACAATGCAGCGCAGCAGGACATCGAAACATTGGTAGGCGAAGTTGAGCGAGCAGTCGCAACAGATGTAGTCACTCCAGAAGACGAACTGGCGCAGCAGCTTGCGGTAGTAGCACCGGCAGCTTCGGGTGAAAACAGTACGCTTGATAACCTGGCGGCCGACACGGACTCTGCTGCAGCCTCAAATACCGAGTCAAATTCACCGGCAGAAAGTAGCACCGCAACGTCAGTCGATACTCCATCGGATGTTTCTTCTCACACGGTAGAGCAGGACCAGGCGC
>CALGUM010000054.1 GCA_937902295.1 uncultured Candidatus Saccharibacteria bacterium
GGCGTGTGTTTCACCTACGGCGCCTGGTTTGGCGTCGAGGGGCTCATGTCGGCGGGGTACACCTACCAGTCGAGCGAGGCCATCCGCAAGGGCGTCGCGTTCTTGCTCTCGAAGCGCAACGAGGACGGCGGCTGGGGCGAGAGCTTCCAATCTTGCGTCACCAAGGAATACTCGCACAGCTACGACAAGAACCTCATCGCCGCCGACGGCGACGGCGCGGCGGCTGCGAACAAGCCTGTGTCGATGGTGATCAACACGGCGTGGGCGCTGCTCGCGCTGCTGGCTGCCGACTACCACAAGGTCGACCGCACGCCACTGGACGAGGCCGCGCGCCAGATTCTGTCGCGCCAGCTCCCCACGGGCGACTGGCCGCAGGAGGGCATCTCGGGCGTGTTCAACGGCAACTGCATGATTACATACACTGCGTACCGCTCCATCTTCCCCATCTGGGCGCTGGGCCGCTACCTTGCCAAGATGGCCGAGCTGGACGCGTAAACAAGCAGCTGTTTGACGCCGAAGCGGTGTTCGGCTGAAAGAAAACCCAACCGCTAGGAGCTGTATGTCTGTATAATGTATCATTACTAAGTCGTGTTGTTTCAGACGTCGCATGCTCGATGTGGGCATGTAATTACGATGTCCGCACGCAACTAGGAATAAGAGCAGGAATAGGAATAGCTTTATTGTGTGTATTAGTGCTGGGTTTAGTGTATATTGTATATGTACTGATATGTTTGCTTATTTGAAGGCTCTGTTACTCATCGAATGCTAACGTGCAGCACGGGCTTTCGCTACTTTACTCTCTTGGTATTTAAAGAGCTTTGTCCTGGTAGTACGGCTTGCCGATGACCATACGATTACAGAAAAATGTCGCATTGCGGCTATGCATACAGAATTTGACGCTGTAGACTTGGACGTATATGGTTTGTATATCTTACTTTTCTTGGTAGTTTTTTGTGGCTGATTCAGAAGCGCGCGTGCGATGGGGTTAGTAAAAACATGTCGAAACCCATGTTTTGATCGTCAAACAGCGTATAAATCTTATATGTGGGGATATATGTTGATTTGTACATCTTATGTTTATAATAACCTGTGTGGATGTCTCTGTGTGGCTGGGGTCATGTTGGGGTGTTCGAGAAGTTCGAGAGGATTTGAATCTATCTCGAACACCCACAAGGTGAGATAAATCATAGTCAAACGCTAATATTTCACTGTCTGGCGACCTCATAAGGCACTCGTAGTTGGTTTATATTCCTTATCTTGATTTCACATGAAGAACCCAAGAAAAAAGCTCTACAGGACTCTAATACTGACTTGGTTGTCTTCGACCTGTTGAACCGCTCCCTCCTCTTGTGAGTGATCAAGATCGAATACCATGTTGCGCTTCCGTGGTGCTCCCATTCGCCTTGTGACAGTTGATTTTACCGGCACGGTAATGCAGTTTAAGGACTCTATCGGTCAGATCTACTGCAATGCAGCGGAGGAACTCGGCATCACTCACAAAGGGCCTGACGCCATGAACACTGGTACGAACCCACAAATCGATTATTTGAGCATACAAATCATTGCTTCAACTTGATTTGCTGAGATTTTGTGCATGGCTAACCACACACTCTACTTTTTGTAACGTTTTTACTGCGTACTTATCATTCAACTGTGTCCGTACTCTACAGCATTTATGCAGGCGTACCGCCGCACCATCAAGGAGTACCCGTGCTTCGGCGGCGAAACGCTCTCTTCACCCGACTGGTGGGATCTCTGCGTGCGCCGCACTCTCGCGCACCTTGATGACTCCTCAGCGGCGCTGCAGCAGACAGATGCTCGCAGCCCTAGCCTCAGTCAGAACAACGGGATCAGTGGCAGTGAGACCTCTCT
>CALGUM010000055.1 GCA_937902295.1 uncultured Candidatus Saccharibacteria bacterium
GAACATGCTGGACCATCTCAGCCGCAATCAGCTTCTTAACATGAAAGTTTGCATGGTCGCTTGTAAGGTTCATCGCCCTAGCGAGATCGGCAAATGAAGCAACGCGATCAATAAGAAGCTTACGCAGAATGTGCATCTGAGCGATATGAGCTTCAGCTTCGTAAGGATTCCTTTTTGTCATATCTACCATTATACTTTCTTTAGCACTTCCGCCGAAACAGCGACGTACTCACTTGCATTCCTCATGTCGATTGGTCGCTTACCCCATTGGTCAACTTTATGCAGTTGAGCTTCGGCATCCCAAGAGAGATCTGGGTATTTCTGAGTGATGTTCGGTAAATCTTCAGCAACAATTTGAGCATTTAACCCTCCAGCAATACCGATCCCCACATGTTCAAGCTTAGTTGATTCATGAAGCGTATCTACATACGGACGCAATCGATCCACCTCAAGTCGAACACCTTTACCGTGAGAGCTGTCAAGCAATACATAGTCTACCGCCGCGAACCGACCTAATAATTTCACCAGTTCTTTTGGTGTATGAGTGTTCATAATCTCAGAGTGGGCCTGTAATAAAATTGCCGTTCCGGTTTCGGTTTTTATATCGTCCATAAAGCTCGGTAGGGAACTGTCGCTATCCCATGGCAACATATCGAACTGAATAGCATTTAGCCACGCTCGTCCGCGTCGATGGATGCGTGCGGCAAACTCTTTTCGATACACCTTATCCTCTGCCAACTCCGGCTCAATAAACACTTGGGCAACACGAAGTCCAGATTCATCTGGCACCATAACATTAGAAAAATCTTCTCCGACTGGATACCATTCATGTCCATATTTATTCTCAATATCCAGAAACTGCGTTTTGTGCGTCGCCTTGGCCCCCAGCGCCAACATCCTAGAAGGCGCAAAATCTTGTTCTCTAAAAATTTCATTTAACATGACTTGCTGCTCTGGATTCACCACACCACTCACACCTATATACGGTCTCGATCGTTCGGACATATAACTCCTTTTCTATGTATTTATACTCGATATAGTAAGTGCCGAAGCAATATTGAAGCTAGTGAAGTGGGCTTCTGTAATTACGCAAAAGCCAGCCTGAACACACCGAGTGGTGTGTTGCAATAACTGATATAGTATGGTATAAATTTAATGTCGTACCCCAGTTTGAGATTGGAGTATTATGAAGGTTCAATTAGGCCTTGCGCTGCTAGCCTCAGTGTTCGCACTCAGCGCCTGCGTACCTGACATACAGACTGTCGAGGGTAGTATCGAGAGAATCGGAGTCCAAGGCACTGGTTTTAGTCAGGTTGAAACACGCTTCGTCAAACTTGTCGGCGACCAGAACATTTACGAATGTTTCGTCAGAGAACTTCCGGAGTGTGCGGTTCTCGAACCAGGTGACAAGATTACTATGGAGGTCGGTTACGGCGAATCTTACAACGAAGTCTACAACATCGAATTCTACGGCGATGTTGTAGATATCATCGAGATCAACTGACCTCGCACACCCTCACGAAAGGAGACGCACCCATCATGGGAGCCCCCTCGACTGAGGGTGCTCCCATATATAGAAGAACCGACTACAGTTATCATACGAATGCGGCCACCTTGATCAATCCGTACTACAGTGCTCTTAATAAATTGACGGCTAGTATGCGTGCTCTTAAATAGTTTTTATAAGAAATAGTAAACCGAAATGTTTTTTTGTCATGCTTTTGCTATAGTGATGACATGGATGCACCGTCAATTGAAATCAAAAACTTAAGTAAGCAGTATGATGCATCTACTACATATGCACTAAAAAATCTCACACTTACCGTAAAAGCTGGTGAAGTGTATGGATTCTTAGGACCCAATGGGGCTGGCAAAAGTACTACCATTAGACTCCTAATGAATTTCATTAGGCCGACAGAGGGCAGTGCTCAAATTCATGGCTTAGATACCCAGAAAGACAGTGTAGCTGTCAAACAATCAATCGGTTATTTGGCGAGTGACCCTGGATTATACCAAGAAATGACCGGCAACCAGTACCTTGATTATATGGAAGAGCTACAACTTACCACAAACCCAACCTATAGACGTGAACTCATACAGCGACTGCGCGCCGAACCGCAAAAACGCCTCCGCACACTCTCGCGAGGCAATAAACAAAAGTTTGGCATAATCCAGGCGTTCATGCATCAACCACGCCTACTTATCTTAGATGAGCCGACAAGTGGTCTTGATCCATTGATGCAAGAAGTATTTTATGAACTCATTCACGAAGCAAAGCAGCGTGGAGCGAGTGCATTTATCAGCAGTCATATACTCAGTGAGGTCCAAAAGACGTGTGACCGCGTGGGTATTATCAAAAGCGGGCAGTTGGTGAGTGAACAATCTGTCACTGAGATCACCCATAAAGCAGAGCAGCTCTTTCATATTACATTTGCCAGTACACCTCCCGTAGATCAATTGAATAAGGTTCTCGGACTACACATTATTACCCATAAGGGCAACGAACTCACAATTAAAATACATGGCGACTTAGCTCCTTTATTTTCTGTGCTTTCAGAACATACCGTGCTTAAACTTTATACCCGCCATCCAGATCTTGAAGATATATTTATGGATTTCTATCGGGAAGATCAGGAGGATACAATATGATACCCATAATCAAGTGGACACTCTGGCAACAACGTTGGAGTACATCTCGGTGGTCAATAGGTGTACTATTATTTATATTTTTAAGTCTAATTTTTTATCCAAGCTTCAAAAACGATGCAGCTGAGTTGCAACAGAGTTTTGCAAACTTGCCCGATGCGGCAGTAGCACTCCTAGGAGGAAGTACGGATTTCTTTTCCCCTATAGGGTTTTTGAATAGTCAAATTTATTTTTTGATGTTGCCATTAATTCTAACTGTGTTAGCTATAAGTGTGGGTAGTAGTCTACTTGCGCGCGAAGAGAAAGATTCGACACTTGAAGTACTACTGGCTCGACCAGTGGCGCGCACGCAGTTACTGGCCGCCAAAGCGCTTTCTGGTTTCTCCATACTTCTAACTGTCACGTTGATTGCCTTAATAAAAATCCTCTTAATGACTCCTCTTATTGGGCTAGACGTCGGGCTTGTAGTAATACTCCAAGCTACATTGGTGTGCTTTCTTATGGTTCTTAGTTTTGCCTCTATCGCATTCTCATTGACAGCTATCGGCTATACACGAGGAGCGAGCACGGGTATCGCGGCAATTATTGCGCTTGCAGGCTACATAATAAGTTCTTTGGCCGGGACGGTTAGTTGGCTAGAGTATCCAGCTCGAGTATTACCTTTTTATTATTATCAACCTGAATCGATTTTGCTCGGGAGCTACAATTGGGCGCACATATTGTTTTTCATCCTACTAATCATTGGATGCGGAGTACTATCATGGTTCGTATTTCGACGGCGTGATCTCGGATACTAACTCGGTAAAAAGTGTAGTGGTAGCCCCTAAGTGATTGTTACATAGTATTCATGTATTCATATTGATGAATCGCAGGAGGCGTAGAGCACGATGCCTTCTGTATGCAACTCTTTAACTATTGTTTCTTCGAAACCGAATCTTTTGCGGAGTCTGAATGCAGCACAAGTTGAGGGTAGGCGATTTCAATCCCAGCTTTTTTAAATGCTTTTAGCAGGCGACGCCTATACGCACCAGCGAGATCCCATTGCTTGGCAGGCGTGACGACGCCGAGAGCCTTCACAATTACGGCAGATTCGGCAAATGCATCCACGCGGAGAAAATGAATTGGCTCTCTGATCTCTTTGACAAGTGCCGAGTCTTTGAGCATCTCTTTGCCCACAGTATTCATGACTTCTTCGACCTCGTCGATATCGCTGTCGTAGGTCACTCCAATATCGATCACGACGCTTGAATATTTGTACGTACGGTTCGTAATAATACTTGCTTCGCCATTACGTACGATGTTGAGTGTGCCGTCGAGATCACGCAACTTGGTAATGCGCAGAGTAATGTCTTCTACGACACCCGAAGTCTCCTGACTCACACCGCCGCCATTGAGCGTGACAATGTCACCGATACGATACTGACCCTCGAGGAGGATAAAAATACCTGCCAAATAGTCTCGAATCGTTGCCTGCGCACCAAGACCAACCACGATACCAAAGAATCCAGCTCCGGCGGCTATTTTCGAAATGTCAAAATTTAGCACACTTAAAATTGCGCCTGCTCCAATAAGCCAAATCACGATGGCTGCGGTGGCCTGGAAGATGCGGGCAACCGTCTGCTCCTGCTTGTCGCGATCTGCTTTTGTTTCAAACCGATGACGCGCCATAATTCGACGAACAAACGAACTCAAAATACTGCTCGAAAGACGATGTAGTACATAAGACACCACGGCAATAATTGCAATTTGAGTCAGTGGGTGAGAGAAGAAAACGTTCCAGTCCATACTATCTATGGTAGCACGGGCAACGCATTACTTCGAGGTAGGACAGTGAAATAACGATCGAATACATGCTACGTGCCGTGGCATTTCAAACACACCTATTGACTTTGGATTTATAACGTTATATAAAAGTGAGACCATGTCAGAGCAATTTTCTCGGCGCACATCAGATAAACATCCAGTCGTTATTTTCGACCTTGATGGCACGCTCGTCCACGATCGTCCAGACGAAGTAACCGGACGGCTATGGGACTTAGCGATAGAGCAGGGGGTTATGCACGCGAGCGACGAGGAAATCGAGCGTCTTCGGCAACTACGCGATACCTACGGCGATTGCACCGATGATTCGCGGCAGCATTACCTGATGCCACTTATTAAAGCATTTGATACACATCTTCATCACAAAGACGTGGCGGCAATTGATAGTTTGGCGAAAGATCTCGTGGTAGCGGATAGCAAGCATCAGCTGCTGTACGATGAGGTGCTCGACGAGGCACGAGCTTGGCAAGAACAAGGTG
>CALGUM010000056.1 GCA_937902295.1 uncultured Candidatus Saccharibacteria bacterium
TGGATTCGGAGTAAGGATAGGGTTCCTTGGACTCCTACACATGGACATTATTCGTGAGCGTCTTGAGCGTGAGTATGACCTCAGTCTGGTGGTGACAAACCCAAGCACTGACTACAAGGTTACACTCAACAATGGTGAACACGTCGATATTAAAAGTGCCGCAGATCTGCCAGATCCGACAAAAACATCTGAAATACGAGAACCCTGGATAAAAGGAGAAATTGTCGTGCCACAAGAGCACATCGGCGCAGTGATTCAACTTATCGTCACTAAGCGCGGGCAGCAAAAAAACCTGAGTTATATCGACGAGCGTGCGTTAATCTCATTTGAAGCTCCGCTTGCCAACCTCCTAACTGATTTTTACGATCAGCTAAAAAGTGTGACGAGTGGCTACGGGTCGTTTAACTACGAACTCGATAATTACCGCGTAGAAGATTTAGTGCGTGTTGATTTTTATGTTGCGGGCGAAATGGTTGACGCACTCAGCGTCATGGCGCACCGCAGTGAGGCGCAGGCACTTGGGCGTACTGTTGTCTCAAAGCTTAAGGAAGTGGTGCCGCGGCAAGCGTTTCAGGTGAGTCTGCAAGCAGGTATTGGCGGTAAGTTTATTGCACGTGAGGATATATCCGCATACAGAAAAGATGTGACGGCGAAGCTATATGGTGGTGATGTGTCTCGTCGCAAAAAACTTCTGCAAAAACAAGCAAAAGGCAAGCAGCGCATGAAGCGATTTGGTAAAGTCGATATACCACCAGAGGCGTTCACCGTCATGCTTAAACGTGACTAGTGACTTACTCTGGCTTCGTGCTGACAGGTGATGCTACAATAGGGTATGAATTTAGAGCAGCTTATCGAAAACTACCACCCACCAGCTGAAGCGATAAAGGTAATACAAACTACACAGATTGCCCTACTTGTCGGTATATCCGGCGCAGGTAAGGATACAATTAAACATGAATTGCTCAAGCGGCCAGAATTTCGCGAAATTGTCTCGCATACCACACGTGCGCCTAGAGCGAATGTTGGCGTGATGGAAGTCGATGGGGTGGACTATCACTTTATTGATCTTAAGAAAGCGCAAGCTATGCTCGAACAGGGTGAGTTCATCGAGGCGAAACTCGTGCATGGTACGGTGTACGGCACATCAATTCAAGAAGGGCTTAGCGCTGGTGCGCAGGGCATCGCCATTACAGACATAGATGTACAAGGTGTGAGTGAATACAAAGAAGTTTCACGTGCTGTGCTGGCTATTTTTGTGGTGCCGCCAGACTACGACACGTGGGTGAGTCGATTACGGCAACGATATGCTACAGAGCAGGTATTTTTGGACGAATGGCCTAAGCGTCGAGACAGTGCAATCAAGGAATTGACGCGCGCACTCGAGCTCCCCTACTATCACTGTGTGATAAATGACGATCTGAATCGCGCAACGAAAGTAGTGGCAGAAATGTCTCAGCGTCCGGATGTATTTACGCGACAAGATGACGAGGCGCGGATTGTTGCGCGTGACTTACTCGAACAAATCAAGCGGCATAGCGTCTAGCACTCACATTGATTGAGTGCTAGAGACATGGTATACTGCGTGTAGTATGACAGAGCGACAAATCCAGATTTTAACAGCAATCATTGAACAGTATGCTGAAGTAGCCGCACCTGTCGGCAGCATTACTCTCGCAAAGTTATTTGGTGTTTCGAGTGCAACGATTCGTAGCGAAATGGTTCGGCTCGAAGAAAAAGGCTATATCGCGCAGCCGCACACCAGCTCTGGGCGTATACCTACCGATCGGGGATATCGCTTTTATGTCAATCAACTTACCGAACAGCAGGCGCAGGAGCCTTATCTAGGCGATCGCAGCACGAGAGCTATCGAAGCTCGCGTGGGAACGCATGGCAATCGTGCAGATCGTGCCATTCGCTCGGCGGTGGATAGTTTGGTCGATCTGACGCAAAACCTGGGGCTTGCAACGATTGGCGATGAGCTGTACATGAGTGGTATTGGCAATCTCTTCAGTCAACCCGAGTTTCTACAGGGAGATCATGTGCAAACGGTAGCGCGATTGCTTGATAATCTCGAGCCGTGGCTACGCGAAGCTGCACCAAATGAGCCACTCAACGTGTATATCGGCGCCGAGAATCCAGTTGGCAAAACATCTGGTGTCACCTTGGTGATCAGCCGATTCCGTTCGCCCTATAGCGACAGAAGCTACATAGGGGTACTTGGTCCTACTCGCCAAAGCTACGCGCGGGTGATGCGGCTGGTGCGTCACGCAGGTGCAATGCTCGAAGATGCGTTATAAATATCATGAACTAAAAGAGGTTGAGTAAAGGAGGCTTCATGGCAAAGAGTAAAACAAAAGATGAACTCGCGACACAAGTAGAGGAACTGACGATAGATTTGCAGCGAACACGCGCAGATTTTGAAAATTATCGTAAGCGAGCAGATATAGACCGCCGCGCAGCGCGTGAGGCAGGTGAGGCTTCGGCGATCCTCAAGCTCCTGCCTGTGGTGGATACAATTGATATGGCGACAGCCCAGATACCTGAGTCGCTTGTCGACAATGCCTGGGCGCAAGGTATTGCGAAATTGCCTAAGCGGCTCGAATCGTCACTCGCCGCGCTCAATGTAGCGCGTATTGATGCGACGCCAGGAACTCCGTTTAATCCTGATTTACATGAGGCTATCCAGTTTGATGAGGATGCCGAGGGTGAGCATGAGGTAATTGCCGAAGAGCTACAGGCAGGGTATGTACTCGGCGAGACGCCAATTCGCCACGCTATGGTGAAGGTGACGAGACAGTAAGTTACGCGGACATTAGTCTACTTGCAGTAGCAAGATTAACTTCATACTACGACCGCTATGGTCGTAGTATGCTATTGAGGAATCTGAATGATGGTACTTCGGCACGCTCATCATAGCCCATATGGGTAGTACCTGGGAGTACAAGTGCTTCAGAATGGATTCCCATACTGCGGAGCTTGTCTCGCATCTGATATGCATCCTGTGCATTAACGAGACGCTCGTTAGACGCGACCGCAAGGAATGTAGGTGGCGTACGAGGGCTCGCAAAGAGCGCAGGAGAGAGTAGGACGAAGTCATCGATACACTGAGCGATTTTATCGGCAGATATTTGCTGAGGGTTAATACTCACTCGATCTTTGGTGCTGTCACGCGTGATGAGGCCAGGTGTGTTGCCCGATCCCGTATTTGCTTTTTTCTGGACGTTACGGCTCTGTGCGGCGGATAGTTCGTTGAGCCCTATTTGTACAATGCCAGTGATTGCTGTGAGTCGCGCATTGTCACTGGGTACTGAGTCTGCAGAGCGCTGGAATTCGAACATCGCAATCGCAATCTTTTCAAGCTCCTCGGCTCGTAGTTCGCTCAGGCGCTTCTCAAGTTCTTTTTCTGAAAGCCCCTTGAACCGAGGGTCGCCACTACTTTTGCCGTTGAGTACATCATCACCGATGGTGATACCAAAGTCATTCTGAGCTTGCTTGAGCTTACCTTCGGTAGCAGGAAGCTGGTCGAGTGTAATATTGATTGTCTGGACCGCTTCACTTAGGAGCCTAAAACTCTCTGCTGGTGGGAGTGGCTCCTGGTTCATGAGTCGCGTGAGAGAATCGGTGTTGCCATCGACAAAATTAAGAATGTCGGTTGTAAACGGCGGGAAATACTCACCTAGGCAACGAGAGTGGAATAACCCATCAGCAAGTCCTTCGGGTGAGTTGAACATGTCACGAAATGCATTGGTTGGTGCAGACCAGCCCACTGCTGCAGCGAGACCCGAGGTGCCAGTTGCCGCTGCTCTCATAGATAAACTACCTCCTGCCGAGTCACCCCATATAGCGATACGATTTGGATCAATATTGTACTTGTCAGCGTTGTTACGTACGTGGCGCACCGAACGCAGGACGTCTTGGAGCTGCTCCTCAATGCCACCTGGCATCAAACGGTACTTGATACGGAACGAGCTGTAGCCCCACTCTGCTGCGCGGTTCTGAAAATCAGGCCCCCAGGTGCGTCCATCGGAGAACCAACCGCCGCCATGTACAAACACGATAGCGGGTCGACGCTCACCTGGAGCAAGGGTGACGCGAATTTGTTGCTGACCGCCCGCATTGTCGGTATAGCTGTCTATTGATGAGGTGGTAGCGCGTGCATCGATACCCAACAAAGTAACCGAAAGGCCAAACGCAGTGAGAATACTCGCAAGGAGTAACGTGTAAATGGAAGGGAGAGTTATTTTTCGTGTTTGTTTTGTAAACATAGTGCCATGATTCCTCTTATGGCAATAGCATAATACATCCGTAGGGCGTATGCAAGTGTACAGAGATAAAAACATAGTTTTAGCACTCTTGACATGTGAGTGCTAGTTTCGATATAATTGAAGTATTGGCAATCCCATAATGAGAGTGCTAAAATAAACGCAGACTATTATTCGCAACATAGTAATTTAGGAAAGGAATAGGATATATGGGAAAAATTATTGGTATCGATCTCGGTACAACAAATAGCGCGTTCGCGTACATGGTTGCAGGCAAACCAGAGGTTATTACAAACGCAGAGGGTAACCGCACTACACCAAGCGTGGTTGCGGTAAATAAAAAAGGCGATCGTCTTGTTGGACAGGTTGCACAGCGCCAGCGCGTGACAAATGCCAAAAACACGATCTACGGCGTAAAACGCTTGATAGGACGCAAGTTCAGTGATGACGAAGTCCAAAAAGATCACGATATTATGCCATATGAAATCGTGAAAAAAGGTGATGGCGTGGCAGTGAAGCTTGGTGACAAGGATCATACGCCGGAAGAGGTTTCAGCCATGATCTTGTCAAAGATCAAAGCAGATGCCGAGGCATTTTTGGGTGAAAAAGTGACAGAAGCAGTCATTACTGTACCTGCGTACTTCGATGACTCACAGCGCCAAGCAACAAAAGATGCAGGTAAGATTGCAGGTCTTGAGGTGCGACGCATTATCAACGAGCCGACAGCTGCGGCGCTTGCTTATGGTCTTGAAGGTAAAAAAGACGAAAAGATTGCTGTCTTCGATCTAGGTGGCGGTACATTCGACGTTTCAATCCTGGAGCTTGGCGATGGGGTGTTCGAGGTACGAAGTACGCATGGTGACACTCACCTTGGTGGAGAAGACTTTGACAACCGTGTCGTTAATCACTTCATTGATGTCTTTAAGAAAGAAGAAGGCGTCGATCTCAAGGGCGATAAGGCGGCTATGCAACGTCTCAAGGACGAAGCCGAAAAAGCCAAAAAAGAACTTTCTACTACTACTAGCTACGAAGTAAACCTGCCGTTTATCACCGCAGACGCTGATGGTCCAAAGCACTTTGAGTACAACTTGACTCGTGCCAAGCTCGAAGAATTGGTAAAAGACCTTATCGATCGATTGGCAAGCCCTGTCGAAAAGGCACTCAAGGACGCAGACATCAAGGCAAATGAAATCGATGAAGTAGTGATGGTGGGCGGCATGACTCGCATGCCAGCAGTGATCGAGAAAGTAAAAAGTATTTTTGGTAAAGACCCCCTCCAGGGTGTCAACCCAGACGAAGTCGTGGCAGTTGGTGCGGCAATTCAGGGTGGTGTACTGCAGGGAGACGTCAAAGACGTGCTGCTGCTCGACGTTACGCCGCTCTCTCTTGGTATCGAAACAATGGGCGGTGTCACAACTAAGCTGATTGAGCGAAACAGTACTATCCCGACGTCGAAAAGCGAGACCTTTAGTACAGCGGCTGACAATCAACCGCAAGTAGAGATTCACGTCCTCCAGGGTGAACGCGAAATGGCTAACGACAACAAGTCGCTCGGACGATTCATCCTCGATGGTATCGCGCCAGCTCCTCGGGGTGTGCCGCAAATCGAAGTAACATTTAATCTCGACGCCAACGGTATTCTCAATGTGACCGCAAAGGATAAGGGAACTGGCAAAGAGCAGTCAATCACTATCCAAGATTCTGGCAACATGAGCAAAGAAGATATCGAAAAAGCTCAAAAAGAAGCTGAAATGCACGCCGAAGAAGACAAGAAGAAGCGTGAAGCTGTCGAATCACGAAATCAGCTCGAAAACATCATTTATCAGGCAGAGAAGATGCCCGATGAATACAAAGATATCTCCGATGATGACAAAAAGGTGATTGAAGAAGCAGTAGCTGACGCCAAAAAAGTACAAGAAAATGCCGAAGCCTCAAAAGAAGAGCTCGAAGCTGCAGTGAAGGCGCTCAACGACAAGATTATGCCAATTGGAGCCAAGATGTATGAAGCAGCTGCCAAAGAAAATAGCGCAAATGAAGATGGCGAAGAGTCATCTGGCGATAAAAAGAAAGCCGACAAAGACGAGCCAATCGAAGGTGAAATTGTCGACAACAATGACGACAAGAAGTAGTTAGAGCAATACTTCTAAATAAGAACAGTCCCGCATCTGGATGATGCGGGACTTTGGTGTTCAGCCGAGTAGACGGTTGACGTGGTGGGTCGGAACGTCGAATTCGAGGACGCCCTTGCGCTGGTTGGCGTTGTAGAAGCTACCCTTTAGAGTCTGGCTGTGGTGTGGCATCTGGATGTTTACCCAGAGGATGAACATGCCTGGTGATCCACTTTCGTACTGCAGGCCAGTCACCGTGGCGGTGACCTTGCGCTGAGCAAGCTTGCCCCGAAGACGAGTATTACGCGGAGTCAGAGTGAACTCGACTTCGACCGTACAACCCTTGGTAAAGGCGTACTTGAACGAATCGATCACACGATCTGCGGACGGCCCGTCGAGGACGTCGTACTGAACTGTGGTGGTGGACATACGTCGCACCTTCCTACTAACCGATTAGACC
>CALGUM010000057.1 GCA_937902295.1 uncultured Candidatus Saccharibacteria bacterium
TCAAATCGCTATTGCTGCACGCGCCGGGGTTGACCCTACGATGAATCCAGCACTTGCACTTGCGATCGAAAAAGCAAAGTCTGCTAATATGCCAAATGCTAATGTGCAGCGGGCACTTGATCGTGCGTCAGATAAAAATTCAGCCGCTCTAGAAGAGATCACCTACGAAGGGTATGGTCCTGGGGGAATTGGTATCATCATCGAGACAGCCACCGATAACCGGAACCGTACGCTGCCCGAAGTGAAAACTGCACTTGTTAAAAATGGCGGTCGAATCGCAGATGCTGGCAGTGTGATGTTTCAGTTTGCCCGCAAGGGTGTCATTCGTGTCAACGTGTCCGGGGAGGATGCACTGCTGACAATCCTTGATGCAGGTGCAGAGGATGCAGTAGAGGAAGACGGCGAAGTGATTGTCTATACAGACCCGAAAAGTTTAACAGCCGTGCGACAGTCTATTATTGATGCTGGGCTCCCTGTGTTGGATGCAGAGTTGCAGTATGTACCACTTAACGAAGTCGATATTGCTGATGAAGAAACAGCTGCAAAAGTTATGAAGGTGATGGATGCACTTGACGATGTTGCCGATGTTGTCAACGTACATACAAACGCAAATGTTATAGAGTAGGTATTTACACCGCCAAAAGAATAGATTATATTTTTAAGCATATGCGGTTACTGAAATATGCTGTATCAGTGCTCATCGCGACATTAATGTTATTCGTAGCGCCTGCGTATAGTATCGAGACGTCGCCCCCATCGCCGTTACTGCCGCAATCTCCATTGATAATTACGGCCTACTCTGTCGGGCAAGACGGTGTGCCACACTACATCGAAATTTATAATAATTCATCGACCGTGCAGTCTGTTGCTGAGTGGTCTGTTGCTCTAGAGTGGGGTGCGCGTACGGGCGCCTCGTCTGTGACGCCAGTTTTTTCGACGCAACTTGCGAGTAACAACAGTGGATTTATCACGCCGGGTGGTTATACGATTGTAAGCTTTAATGATGTAGTACCAGGAGCTCATGTGCAGGTGAGCGGTATTGCCGTTGAGTCATTAAATTATGTCAGCAAATTGTCGTTGCAACATGCGAACTACCGACCGTACGATCGTGTGATGACTGCTTCTATGACGCAGACTCCAATGAGGCTTAATCGAGGGGCGTCGGGGTACGTAACGACGTATGGGGCGGAAGACCGCGAGACATTGTGGATGACGGAGTGGTATGCGGCTCCCGAAACAACGCCACTTCGTGTGGTCGAAATGCTACCAAATAGCGATGTCTGTCAGCCATTTGATGCGAGCGCTGCATGTGCGGACTACGTGAAACTCTATAATAATTCCGATACTGCGATTGATTTGAGTACGGTCCGTATTCGCACCGGAACGGCAAGCACAATGGCAGCGCTTGAGGGCCTGCTACCTGGACGCGCCTATGTAAGTGCACCAATCAACCTCACGAATAGCGGGGGTTGGGTGTGGTTAGAAGATTCATACGGTATTGTGCGCTATGAGTCGACGATGGTAGCGTATGGTGACAGTGCAAGTAAACGGGGTCAGGCATGGTCGTTAGACAGTTCGACCGCACAGTGGCGATGGACCGCGTATCCTACCCCGTATGACACGCCGAATCAGTTCACGGACGGGTCGCCTGTCAATGAGTGTAGCGCCCTACGACTCAGTGAGATTGCCGCGAATACTAACCGCCAATTTATTGAAGTATATAATGCGAGTGCTGAGCCCGCGAGCGTGCGTGGCTGTCAACTGCAAACCAATCGCTCCCAAGAAGTCAGTTATGTGTTTGATGATCGAATGGTGCAGCCGGGTGAGTTTGTAGTGGTAGAGATTGCACATACCTCGCTGACGCTTACGAAAACAACCAGTGGCACGGTATATCTTATCTCGAGTGACGGGCAATCAGAGGTGGACGCGCGAAGTTACGAAAACATGAGTGAAAATACAAGTCTTGCACTGGTGGATGGGGTGTGGCGAACGACTTTTGCGATTACGCCAGGCCAGGTGAATCACTACCAAGAATATCCTGCATGCGCAGAAGGTTATGTGCGCAATCCCACGACGAAACGCTGCAATAAAATTACTGCGTCAACGTCACCCGTGGACTGTGGGCCAGGTAGGTACCGTAGCGCTGAGACAGGCCGATGCCGCAATATTGCAAGCGCGACTTCTCAGGTGCCATGTCGCGCAGATCAATACCGAAATCCAGAGACAAATCGCTGTCGCAATCTTACGTCTACATCCTCCACCTTAACGCCATGCAAGCCAGGGCAAGAGCGAAATCCTGCAACAAACCGCTGTCGCGCGATGGCCACTAGCGCTTCGTCCCTAAAGCCTTGTGCAGCTGGTCAGGAACGCAACCCGGCGACAAATCGCTGCCGCAAAGTTGCGTCGGGGGATGCACAGGCAGGATTTAAGGTTGTCGATACGGACGAGGTGAAAGATCGAGCCGCATCCTGGCTCGCGCTTGCTGGAGTAAGTGTATTGGCGCTTGGGTATGCGGCATGGGAGTGGCGCCGTGAGGTGTACGGTGCGCTAGTAAAAGTGTTTGATGCGTTGCCTTTTGGCAAATAACGCTATACTAGAAGAATGAGAATTATTGGTATTGATCCCGGCACAGGTATTCTTGGATTTGGCGTGATCGACGTCACTGCGTCTGGCGCCGCAAAGATGGTGACGGCAGGTGTAGTGACAACTCCAGCACACACCCCGCTTGATGAGCGGTTGGAAGATATTTTTGATAGTCTGACGGAAATTATTACAGAGACGAAGCCGGACGTGATGTCGATAGAAAAACTTTTTTTTGCGCAAAATGTTACGACGGCAATGAGTGTATCTCATGCAAGAGGGGTGGCGATGCTGACGGGGCGTAAGGCACGGCTTACGATTGCAGAGTATACACCTCTGCAAATTAAACAGACACTCACAGGGTATGGAAAAGCTGATAAAAAACAAGTACAAGAGATGGTGAGGGTGCACCTGAAGTTAGCGGCTATACCTAGGCCGGATGATGCGGCCGACGCACTGGCAGCAGCGATTACGCATTCAATGATGGCTCGTGGTAGTGCTATTGTGGGTGTGAAATAGTGCTATAATAGAGGGATAATGCGACGAGTAGGCAAATATACCAAAAAACGTGGCGGTGTACGCCGCGCATGGCTTGATATTAATCGGTATATTTTGTGGTTTCGCAATCTTAAGCGATGGCAGAAAATAGCCATTATCGTAGGTCCGATTGTCGCGACAATGATTCTTATCCCCCTCATGACGTATTTCTATTTTGCGCGAGATATCTCCGACAAGGAGCGTCTGATGAATCGTAACAATACCGGTATTGTACTGACAGATATCCACGACACGGTCATTTACCAAAGTGGCCGAGCAAAGCATCGGGAATTGATCACACTTGAACAGATGAACGATACCACGAAAGAGGCGCTTCTGGCGAGTGAAGATCGTAATTTCTATGATCACGATGGCTTTTCGGTACTCAGCACCCTGCGAGCAGTGTATGGCTATGTACTGGGGGGTGGACAAAGTTTTGGTGGGTCTACGTTAACGCAACAACTTGCAAAAATTACTGTGCTATCACAGGAACGGAGTTTTTTGCGACAATATCAAGCATTTTCGGTAGCTGTTGCGATAGAGAGTACCTATACAAAGGATGAGATTCTAGAAATGTATCTTAACTCGGCATTTTTCGGAGGCAATGCCTTTGGTATAGAGGATGCAGCGAAAACATTCTTTAACAAAGCGCCAAAAGATCTGACGCTTGCAGAGAGCGCCATGATAATTGGGGTGCTGCCTGCACCAAACACATACTCGCCTGTGTATGGATCGATGGAATATGCGAAAGAGCGTCAAGAAGAAGTGCTGAATCGTATGGTGAGGAATGATTTTATTAGTCAAGAAGAGAAGGAGCAGGCTTTTGGGCAGGAGCTAGCGTATGCTGATCCACAATCCCTTGCCGATGCGAGTCCTGCGCCGCACTTTGCGGAAATGGTGATCGCAGACCTCAACGACCGATATGGAGAGGAACGAGTTGCACGTTCCGGGTACCAGGTAACAACTACCCTGGATCTTAACATGCAGTCTACGCTACAAAAAAATATTGATCAGAGTATGAGCGCAGTGCGTTTAAGCGGCGGATCGAATGCAGCGGCAATTGCAATTGACCCAAAAACCGGTGCTGTGCGAGCGCTGATAGGGAGTTACGACTGGAACGACGAGCAAGATGGTAAGGTTAATATGGCAACGTCTGCACGTCAGCCGGGCAGTAGCTTTAAGCCAATATACTATGCGGCAGCGATGGAAGATGGCGTAATTAATCCTGCGACCATCCTGAGTGATGCGCCTATTGATATCGATGGATGGCAGCCGCAAAATGCAATGCGCAATTTCAATGGAGATGTGACAGCGAGACAAGCTCTCAACTGGTCGCTTAACATTCCAGCCATCAAAGTTATGCAGCGCTATGGCGTGGAAAAATCAGTAGAAGCGGCCAACGAATTAGGTATAAACACGATCAAAAAGGATGGTGGCTATGGATTATCTCTTGCGCTTGGTGCGGCAGAAGCTCGTTTAATCGATATGACGCACGCCTATACGGCCTATGCAAATGCTGGTGAGCAGCAATCTGTCATATTTGAAGAAGAGATACGTAGTAAGTATGATCAAGTGATAGCCTCAAATAAAGGCCAAGCCACGCGTGTTATGAGCGAAGAGGGTGCATATTTAATATCACATGTACTAGCCGATGATACTTCGCGTGCAGGGATGTTCGGTTCGTCACTCTCTCTTGGGGGTGGCAAACGTGCCGCAGTGAAGACGGGAACGACCGATGATAATCGTGATGCGTGGACCATTGGTTACACACCAGAACTCGCAATTGGCGTGTGGGTTGGGAATAATGACAATGCCCAGATGTCGAGCGGCGGCGGATCGCTTGCAGGACCAATTTGGCGTAATACGATGAGTGAGTTAACTAACGCAACTGGAGATATCTTCCCGCAGCCATCTGGTGTAGTCCAGCGTGACGTGTGCTATGGGCTTGGCAAACTCTCTCATTCTCAGGGATCAAACACCTATAAGGAGTATTTCCTCGCAACGGCATTGCCGTCGTATGGATGTGAAGGGCAGCAAGCTGTACGCGAAGAAGAGAATCGACCCGAACCGGAACCAGAACCGCAACCTGTTGAGCCAACAACACCAACAGCTCCTACCGCACCACCCGAAGACGATGAAGAAGACGACGAAGAAGAGCCTATAGATCCCAATGAGCCAATCGATAATGGCGGAATAGGACCAGGAGGTCCATCGACAGGGAATAATCCAGGCTCTGGCCGACCAAATCAATAAAAAAGAACGGAGTGGTAATGATTGCACATATAGCTGGTGTGGTAGCGGAGAAGTTTAATAACTCGGTAATTGTAGACGTGCATGGTATCGGCTATGAAGTGCAAACACCTCTTGGTGATTACGAGCGTGCGCTACTGCGAGAGGAAGTAAAATTTTATACCTATCACCATATTCGTGAACAATCGCAGGATTTGTTCGGATTTTCTTCGCTTGCAGCAAAAAAACTTTTTGAGCTGCTTATAACAGTGCAAGGGATTGGTCCAAAAGCCGCACTTGCTATTCTAAGTATTGCGGAGAGTGAAGTGGTGCGTGGTGCAATTGCAAATGAAGATACAGGTTTTGTCGCACGAGCCAGTGGGGTTGGCAAGAAAACGGCCGAACGGGTCGTTGTCGATCTCAAAGACAAAGTGGGTACCGCACTGCGCTATGATAACAATACGCTTACGGGTGAGTCGGCAGTGTTGACGCACGTCGATGAGGCGCTCGAAGCATTGATGGCACTTGGCTATACTCTCAATGATGCCACCGCAGCGCTCGAGGGCGTATCTACCGAGCTCTCGACGGCAGAGCGAGTAACACAGGCGTTGAGGGCATGAGTAACGAGAGCGGCGCTAGTAGAAGAAGTGTGGCATAATAGATACAATGGCTATTGAACGGATCGTCGATACGGCGCAGCACGATGAAGATGCTGATGAACAGGTAATAGAAGTCACGCTGCGTCCGCAGACGTTTGATGAGTATGTGGGACAGGAGCGACTCAAGAAAAACCTTAAGTTAGCAATCGCAGCCGCAAAGAAGCGTGGTGAGCCTATTGACCATGTGTTACTCTATGGCCCACCAGGTCTGGGAAAAACCACCATGGCGAGTGTTATTGCGAATGAAATGGCTACGAACCTTCGAATTACGGCAGGTCCAGCGATTGAGCGAGCCGGAGATCTTGCGAGTATACTCACCAATCTACAAGATGGAGATGTACTTTTTATCGATGAGATTCACCGCTTGAGTCGTGCAGTCGAAGAAGTGTTGTATAGCGCGATGGAAGACTATAAGCTTGATATTGTGATTGGCAAGGGGCCTGCAGCACGAAGTGTACGGCTTGATCTGCCAAAGTTTACGGTAATAGGAGCAACAACGCGTACAGGTAGTTTAGCGGCTCCTCTGCGTGATCGATTCGGTCATATTCATCGCCTTGAATTTTATACACCAGAAGAAATCAAAGCAATTATTATGCGCGCAGCTCGGTTGCTCGAAAGTGATATCCACGAAGAAGCAGCCCAGAGTTTAAGTACCAGGGCGCGTCTCACTCCGCGTATTGCCAACAGGCTTCTGAAACGTGTGCGTGATTATGCGGATGTGAACGGCGATGGAGTGATCGATACGATTATGACGCGTAAAGCACTTGCACTGATCGAGATTGATGAACTTGGACTCGATCCTGCTGATCGAAATCTATTACGCAGTATTATCTCTGCGTATGGAGATAATCCTGTAGGTCTCACGACAATCGCAGCACTTACGGGTGATGAAGCAACCACCGTCGAGGATTTCTACGAACCATATCTTCTGCAGCTCGGGTTCATCGAGCGTACGCCACGTGGGCGTCGCGTCACTGCTCGTGCGCGTCGTCATCTGGGGATGGAAGCTTCAGCGTGATATAATAAGTGTATGAATTCACGGGATCCGCAGTACACGACACCGCAACATACACCTACTCCACCAGTGGCACCACGTAGCCCTAGTCCACTGCCAGGTGACTCTTTAGGTCATGGTGAACCTGGCAATTTTGATCCACGTATGCGTGTGCAAATGTCAAATGAACCCGGAGTAGTGCATATTACGCGTCCTATCGAGCCGCAGGGATACGAGATTAGTGAGGAGCTGCAAAAGCGTCACGAATCATCAAAACGAATGTTTCCCAAGCTTAATCTCTCACGTGGTGAATATGTAATTATCAAGCTACATCGACACCCAATTGGCCTTTTTGTACCAATGGCAGTGACGGCCGCTGCCTTGAGTGTGCTCGTGAGTATTTGGATTATGTATCCGGTCATGCTTGAGGCAAACCCAGTGATGGATTTGCCGACAGTTGGTGCTCTAAGTTTATTTATGGTACCGCTTGCTCTACTTGTAGGTATATTTGGCTATATAGCAGTGTGGATCTATCTTCGCAATCGATTTTTTATGACCAATGAAAGTGTCATTCAAGAGATTCAACATAGGCTTTTCTCTCGTCATGAGCAAACGGTAAGCCTAGGGAGTGTAGAAGATGTAAGTTTTGTGCAGCGAGGGGTGCTACAAACTATGTTAAATTACGGCATGATCCGTCTCAGTACCGAGGGTGAAGAAACGACATATCGCTTTTACTTTGTTTCAAATCCAAAGCAGCAGGTAGCTATGCTCAATAATGCTGTTGAAGATTTCAAAAATGGCCGCCCTGTCACTGGTCACTTATAACAGGTATTACTTCGATTCTTTGATATAGTCACTCTCTTGTTCGAGATCGGCACGGAGTATATAGCCATTACATTTATTGCCTGAGCAATCTTGTGCCTCGTATGTGTAGGTTGAGCGCGTGGTGGTGCCGAGGAGCTCATTGTCGACCCGAAGCTCGTTGATTGCGACACCTGAAGGGTCCTTAAAGCTATCTTCGGGTAGTCCTGGCATGGTCTTGGCAGTGAGAGTGGCAGGGTATGAGGTATGTTTTGCGTAGTGTACCTTTTCTAGGTTGTGGTGTAGCGTGTTGATATCTGCTTTTCGGCGTTCGTCTCTCGCCGATGCTTCGAAGTTATTTTTTTGGTACAGGAACAGGCCGCACATTACAAAAAATAGTACCACCACAACCAGTAACTCGATAAGAGTGAATCCTGAAGACTTTTTCATATAGTTCTATTATAGCAAAGTTGCACACAGTTGAGTATACACGCTATACTAGTAAGTATATTTCACGGAAACACGGAGGGTGTATATGGCGAAAAAATCTGAAACGACAGGCGCAGCGGAACCAACTAAAAAAGATGACGGTAAACTCAAGGCGCTTAGCCTTGCGATGGATCAAATTACAAAGCAATTTGGCGACGGATCAATCATGAAGCTGGGAGAATCACACCGGGCTGACGTGGACCTCATTCCTTCAGGTGCACTTAGTCTTGATATCGCACTTGGCGGTGGGTACCCGAAGGGCCGTATTATTGAAATCTATGGACCGGAGAGTTCTGGTAAAACAACTCTTACGTTACACGCAATTGCTGAGATTCAGAAACAAGGTGGAACAGCGGCATTCATCGACGCTGAGCATGCACTTGACCCGAGTTATGCGCGTCGACTCGGTGTCGATACCAATAATCTTCTCGTGTCACAGCCAGATAACGGTGAGCAGGCGCTAGAAATCGTAGAAACATTAGTGCGTTCGAATGCAGTCGACTTGATAGTAGTTGACTCGGTCGCTGCACTCACGCCACAGGCGGAAATCGACGGTGATATGGGCGACAGTCATATGGGCTTGCAGGCACGCCTCATGAGCCAGGCACTGCGAAAGTTAACTGGTATTATCCATAAATCAAATGCAACCGTCGTATTTATTAACCAGATTCGTATGAAAATTGGTGTTATGTTTGGCAATCCAGAAACAACTACGGGCGGTAACGCGCTAAAGTTTTATGCAAGTGTTCGTCTTGATATCCGCCGCACCGGCCAAATTAAGGTGGGTGAAGATATCCTTGGTAACCGAACTAAGGTGAAGGTGGTGAAAAACAAAGTCGCACCACCATTCCGCATTGCCGAATTTGACATCATGTACAACGAAGGTATTTCTAAGACTGGTGATATTCTCGACCTCGCTGTGCTACACGGTATAGTTGGTAAGTCTGGCGCATGGTTTGATTACAACGATGAAAAAATCGGCCAAGGTCGCGATAAGACAAAAGAGCTTCTCAAATCAAACCCTGAGATGCTTGCAGAAATAGATGCAAAGGTACGAGCAAAGGTCGCCGAAAAAGACGCCGAATAATCGAGCTGCCAAAGTACGGATTAGCCTCCTCTTTGCTATCCACAGCCACGAGCGACTGACATATGAAGGAGTGTAGACAATCGTAAAAATTACCGCTTTGAGCCAACAGCTCAAAAACAAGAACCGTGTGAACGTATCGGTCGAGGGGAAATACCGATTTAGTCTTGATATTGCACAAGTTGTCTCGCTCGGTATAAAGGTTGGCCGCGAATATAGTGAGGCCGAGCTTACGAGTTTCGAGAGCGAGAGTGAGTTCGGTAAGCTCTACACACGCGCACTAGAGTATTGTTTGATGAGGCCTCATAGTGCACGCGAGGTGCGAGATTACTTATGGCGCAAAACTCGTGTGACGAAATATAAGTCTCGTACTACGGGTGAAGTAAAAGAGCGAGAGGGTGTGCCGCAGGATATAGCCGAGCGCGTGTATGAAAAGCTTGTAGATAAGGGCTATGTCGACGATGAAAAATTTGCACGGTTCTGGGTTGAAAATCGTAATATCACAAAAGGTTCTTCTGCTCGTAAGCTGAGCGCTGAGCTTCAGGCAAAAGGAGTGCCATCAGAAATTATAACAGATAGTCTACAGGCGTCTTCTCGTGAGGACATGTCTGAGCTTCAAAAAATCATCGCCAAAAAACAACACAGATACCCAGACCGTCAGAAACTCATGCAGTATTTGGCGCGACAGGGCTTTCGTTACGATGATATTAAAGAGGCAATTGACACCTAGTTGCTGTCGGACTTGGCCGACTCTGGACGCGGTGTGGCTGGTCGGCGCATTGCATCGAGCAGCGCCTGCTTGGTAGATGATTTATGAGCATTGGCTCTCACAGTTGCACTGCGTACCACCACATGATCTTTGGTGACATCAAGTACCTGAGCTCTATTAATCAGCAGATTTGTGTCAGAGAAATTTTTGAAGAGCGGTTGCTTAACGTGAAGCTGCTCGATTTGAAATGTCATTGTGTCCATAATGACTGATTCGATTTTGCCAAGTTTCTCGCCATGGTCATCAATGACCTTTAATCCATCTAGTTGCAATGGGTTTTTGTAGCTGTCTATATCAACCACAATATCATCGAGTATTGTGAGAACGTCACTCGAATCTACAATGAATCCAATGTCACTCAGCTCACGAATGTCTTCTACTCGCAAAAAAGAAGGCGTTTCGGTCAGTTGATTGCCGTAGAGCTCATATGAAAGGATGTGAAGCGTTGCTGGATCGATGACGATATGTGTCGTGACGGCTATTTCGGTGCCTGTCTGTAGGCTCATTACCGGAATATCAAGCAATTCTTTTGTTGAGAGTAACATATTACTAGTATAGCCTATTCCGCAAAAGGATTGATCCTGCCTTCTGGGATACTTGTATCTATATTCTGGGTGTCACTACTATGGAGCGCTTCGATTCTTTCGATTGTTGCCTCATCGAATGTAGTTGGGATATCGCTTGCCATTTCGCCTTGCTCTTGAGGAGTTGTTGCCTGAGAATATGTGAGATAAGAAGAAAATATGCTTGCACCGAGTGCGATACTTCCGATCACCACAAGGATGACAATGTGATATCGAATTAGATACTTTTCTACAGGGTTTACATGCTTGCTCATCGTATATGTACCTTTATGCTAAGTGATGAAATGTCTAGCGCATTTGGAGCGCTGTCTTCACCCTCGCCGCCGCCTCCAGATGACCTGGAGAGGTTTAGGCCGTCAATTTCCATGCGTAGCAAGTTGCCTTCGAGTAGCCTCAAAAAACGGAACAGAGCTTCGTAGGTAATGGTGCCGTCGAATGCAACATTCACGGTGGCTGTAGATGATGCTGGGGCGCCGGGTGCTTCTCCGCCAGCTCCTGCTGGTGCGGCAGCGGCAGCATCTGCGGAAGCTGGTGTCGCCCCGCCTTCGCCACCTCCACCTTCTGCACTGTCGAAGGTAAAGCCTACTGCAGTGAGGCCTGACATTTCGGCATACGCTGAAACATCTCGAATGATCTGATTTTGATAGAGGTACGTATTTGACTTGTCGGCAACTACGAGAGATGATTTTTTAACAGTTTGTTTTTGGGTATCAAGGGCTACTCGTACCACCTCTAAATCTTGTAGTGTTTTCTGGCTTGAAGACGATTGTGCGACAGCATCTGCAACAGGCTGGCTCGATGACATAATGACACGCTGTCCAGCAATGATCAGACCTACTTGGGCTATAACGATAATTATCGCAACAATAAGTAGTATGAGTCGTAATTGACTCGCTGAAAGAGACTTTAGGTTAAGATTATTCATTGTCTTGCTCCTTGGCAAAAATAGTGTCAAGTAATGTCAGATTGAGGTTGATCGAGTAGGGGTACTCTTCTGGCGCAGCACCTTCGCCTGATGATGATTGTGCGGATAGGCTACTGATACGTATATCGCGAGCAATCTTGTTCTTTTCTAACTGCTCTTTTACGGCTAGTGCGGCTGCTTGTGACTTCGCTTGCACAGTGAGCGTGATTGGTTGTCCGACTCCTTCTGGTGTGAGCGCAAGTGAAGATATGACGGTATCGCTCGGAAGACCCGAGGCAATGTTTGCGAGTGCAGTCGTGTAGGAGAGTTCCGCATCAAGAATAGTGCGTGCACGTTCTAGATTATCTCGGTACTCTTTTGCTGTTGCTGCTACCTCGCTATACTCATTAATCTTCTGTTGATTGACTTCCGAGGAGCTTGTATTGGCAGCCTCGGTAGTTTTAAGAAGTGCAAACGCAGAGAGGTATACGACCACAATGAGGCCGAGCACAATACCTCCGCCAGCCACATAGCGAATTAATACAGAGTTGTGTCGTGCGGCACGTAGCTGTCGTGCTGAATCTGGGGGAAGTAAATTGATCATTTCCATACCTCTTCTAGACTTAGGCTTGCAAGTCCTGCCACGGTAATGTAACGAGAGCGAAACTGCTTGACGGGTGGCGTGAGTGATCCAAAGTTAATTTCTTGCCAGGGGCTGGCAACGCGAGATGGCATGAGGAGATCATTTGTGAAGTACTCGCCTATACCTGGCATATTGCTTCCGCCGCCAACAATGAGAAGTTGTTCGAGTTTTGTGTCTTTTGAAATACGCTCATTGTAATAGCGAATGACGCGACGAGTTTCTGAAGTAATACGTTGCAGGCTTGGTTCGACTGTTGCGGCTATTTTCTTTTGTCGTGGCCCTGGGTTGAGTCCATTAAGGACTTTGAGTTGATGAGCGTTTTCGAGTGCGACGCCGAGCTTTTTTGCAATATCGAGCGTGAAGGTGTTGCCGCCAACTGTCGCGCCACCGGTGACTCGAATTGAGCCGTCAAGGACCGCGATGTCGGTATTTGCTGGGCCAATGTCAACAATTAAGGTTGGTAGGTTACCCTCCTCTGTGTTGCGCAGTAATCGAGCCACAGAGTTGATGCTGGGTTCGACTGCAACAGTGGTGAATCCCATGCTAGTGACTGCATCAAGAATATGGTCAACGATGGTGCGTGGTACTGCCGACACGATGACAGTGAGCTCTTCTTTGGTGCGTGCAATAACTTCATAGTCGACGTAGAGAAGTGAGACAGGGATAGGGACATATTGCTCGACCTCAAGTTCCACGGCCTCTTTGATGTCTTTCTCGGCTGAGCGAGGCAGTGTGAAGGTACGTGCGTAGGTGCGCGAGGTAGGAAGGCCTACGACCACATTATCACCAGTAATCTTACCGACAATTTTCTCACTGAAAAGTGCTTTGAGTTTTGTCGAGAGATATGAGTCGCCCGAATCAAAAACCTTACGCATACTGCGCGCATCAACATCAATAGCACCGTATCCTTGTACGAGCTTTTTTTGTGGATCGATTGACATCACTTTGACTTCTGTCGTGTTGATGTCGAGTCCTATTAATGCACTGTCTTTGTAGATAAGTTTTCCCATGTTGCCCACGCGTTAGTTTATATCCACTATACCATGTTGCTTGTGTTTATGCATAGGGATTCGTTACTGAATGTTCTGCGAAATGCTTGCGATTGGCCCCATGACACTTGCTGCGATAAGGCCTACCATGCCGCCCATTGTGACAATCATAACTGGTTCAATAATTGAGCTGATACCGTCGATCGCAACGTCGACTTCTTCTTCGTAGAAATCTGCCACCTTAATCAGAACAACATCGGTTTGCCCTGTCTCTTCTCCGACGGAGAGCATCTGTGCCAAAATAGAAGGAAAAAGATCTTCATATTGTTCGATGATAACTGAGAGTTGATCTCCGCTCTCGACTTTCTCTGCGGCAACTTTCAAGGCTTCTTCATACACTGAATTACCGAGTGCTCGTGCGGTGACGTTAATTGCTTCAATCACTGGGACGCCGGCCCCCACAAGTGAGGAATATGTGCGAGAGAATCGTGCAACGGCAACCTTCTTGATGATGCCATTGATAGGGGGTGTTTTGAGAAGCAGACGGTGGAATAGTTTTTTGCCAGTAGTGGTCTTGAGATAGCGAAGGAGTGCGTACACAATCCCGCCGAGTATAGGAAATACAATATACCAATAGGAGAGTATCGCGTTGCTAATTCCCAGCATAATCTGGGTCAAGATCGGTAGCTCTGCATCAGGTCCGCCGAGGTCTGTAATAATAGTGCCGATTTGGGGAATAACAAAAAGCATAAGTCCGAAGAATGCGCCAATTGTAATCACGACAAGTACTATCGGATACGACATAGCACTTTTGACTTTTTTGCGAATGGTTGCATTTTTTTCTTGTTGCGTTGCAAGACGCTTAAGGATGTCATCGAGGATACCCGCGGATTCGCCAGCGCGCACCATGTTGACGTACACGTCACTAAAAGTATTGGGGAATTTTGCAAGTGAGTCGCCAAACCCTGCGCCAGACTGTACGTCACTAATAACTGACTCGAGTACCTTTTTGAAGGCGGGACTCTGAGCGTGCTCAAAGAGAGAGTTCAGTGCGCGTAGGAGTGGCACGCCTGCGCTAATCATGGCGCTCAATTGGCGTGTAAATATCACAATTTCGTCTGACTTTACTTTGCCACCACCAATATTGAGGGATAATCCACCTGCTTTGGTTTCCTTAATACTGATAACCGAAAGCTTTTGACGGTTGAGCGCTGCTACTACATCACTGCGTGAGCCTGCCTCAATATCACCAGTAATGATTTTAGATGGATTTTTGGCTGATTTTGCTGTGTATGTAAATTTTGGCATATGCTATTCCTTCGTTGCTCTAAGCACTTCCTCTATAGTAGTTTCGCCTCGTAGGGCCTTGATAAGGCCGTCGGTCTGCATGGTAACCATACCATCTTCAATTGCGGTATCTTGAATCTCGTTACTGGTCGCATTGGCGGTAATCATCTTCTGGATAGGATTGCTCATACCGAGGACTTCGTAAATACCAATACGTCCTTTAAATCCTGTATGCGCACCATCGTCATTGTCAGTATCATCTGATTTCCAGAGGAATTTTATACCTTTTTCGTTTGTAGCAAGTGGCGCGTCTCCACCAATCCCCATCGCGGCGGCTTGTTTTTCGAGTTCGTGGATGCGCGCAAATGTTTGACCTTCTCGCAAGTTGAAAAGGTTGATAAGGAGTTGTTTCTCATGATCGGTAGGCTCGTATTTGACTCGACTCTCATAGCGCAATCGTCTCACGAGGCGTTGGCCTACAACTGCCTTGACAGTACTGGCGATCAAAAATGGCTCGATACCCATATCTAGTAAACGCGGAAGACACGTCGCTGCGTTATTGGTGTGGAGCGTACTAAACACTAAGTGCCCAGTAAGCGCAGCTTGCACGCCGAGGTTCGCAGTTTCGCCGTCACGGATCTCACCGACCATAATAATATTTGGATCTTGACGGAGTAGAGCACGGAGTCCAGAGGCAAAGGTCATGCCAGCCTTGGCGTTAGTTTGGGTCTGATTGACACCGGGAATTTTGTACTCGACTGGGTCTTCAATGGTTGAGATGTTAACATCTGGTGTATTCATACGTGAGAGTACGCTAAAGAGACTCGTCGACTTACCCGAACCTGTCGGTCCTGTCACAAGAATCATACCATTTGGCTCGGCCAATGCCTCATTGATAGTTTCGAGTGATTTGCCCCAGTAGCCGAGTTTTTCTAGTGGCAATGCTTCGTTTGATTCATTGAGTACACGCATGACAACCTTTTCGCCGTCACTGATAGGCAAGGTGCTGACACGAAAGGCAAACTGGCGGCCGCCAAGTTTGATTTTGAATCGCCCGTCTTGTGGGACACGACGCTCGTCAATTTTTAGGTTCGAAAGAATTTTGATACGACTGACGAGTGCACCGGCAATGTTTTTGGGTAGGCGATTGACTTCTTTGAGTACACCATCCACGCGATACCGTACTTGGATGAATTCTTCGCGAGGTTCGATATGAATGTCGGAGGCACTCGAACGAATTGCATATTCAAGGAGTAGGTTGACGGTTTTTGCAATCGGCGAATCCTCAGTTACGTCCTCGGTGTGCGTGATGTCAGACGTGGTGGTGTCTGTCTGGGTGCTAATGACCTCTATAAGCTCTTTGTCGACATCGCCGCGATATGCGTCGAAGGCGTTGACAAGTGATTCATGAGGCGTGATATAAATTTTTGTATTTGTGCCGATTTGTTTTTCGAGCAAGTTGATCGCCTCGATATCATCGGGGTCTTCCATCGCCAAGTGAACAACTTTATCTTTGTCGATCTTGAAAACAATTGCATTGTAGTG
>CALGUM010000058.1 GCA_937902295.1 uncultured Candidatus Saccharibacteria bacterium
CATACGAGATCACTGTGTGACTGGAGTTCAGACGTGTGCTCTTCCGATCTCGCATGTTGTTGTGGGCGGTTGGAATGTCGAGTCGAATCTGTATCAAATTACTGATGATTGCGGCAACAAACAAGACCAAGCATTTATAAGCGTGCACAAGAAATGTCCTCAGAAATCACTTGAACCCGTGCTTAGTCCAAAAATAGAAGGATATGCACAAATTACGGTACCAAGTATAGATGACGAATCGCGTCAAATCACACTGTACGCAAATGCTTATGTGCAGCCGTGGCAGAGAGAGGTGACCTTGACGATGCCCGGCTATACGCCACCGACGAGTTTGGAATATCTCGCGCTCGGCGACTCGTACTCAAGTGGCGAAGGAGACACAGAGAAGGACAAGGCATCAGACAAAAAATACTACAGAGATTACACAGATAATGAAGAAGATGTGGACAAATACCAGCCACGAGAGAAATGTCACGTGAGCACGCGGTCATATCCGTATATCCTATCGAACGGCATGGCGCTTGGTGATCCAATGAATAATACGAGTACAAAATGGCAGACAGTAGCGTGCTCAGGCGCGCAGATATACGATGTGACGAACAATAGCAGTAACTATCTGGGGCAAGGAAAGGGCGGTAGCGAAGGCGGCAAGCCAAGACTTGCAGGCTATAATGCGGCGGATTTTCAGTCGACAGCGCTGAATGAGTTTATACCAGGGCGCGACAAGCAGATAGAGTTCGTGAAGAAATATAAGCCAAAGGTGATCACTCTGACGATGGGTGGGAATGATGTTGGGTTTGCGGATAAGATTATATCATGTGCTAGCTTTTCGGTAAGCTCAACGTGCACTTTTGCGTCTGGAAGAGGGCGCAATAGCATGGCTGCACAGATACGAGCGGAATACAACAGCCTAAAGGAGATGTACGAAGCGCTATACGAAGCATCTGGCAGAACAGCAAAAATATACGTGTTGGGCTACCCACAATTTATCAATGGCGGTGAAAACGATGGGTGCAGGGCGGTAGGTCTGTTGAACAATGCTGAGCGTGAGATGATGTCGGCAGCCACAACATATCTCAACAATGTTATTAGGCAAGCTGCTAATGCTGCTGGTGTAAAATACGTAGACATAGAAGATAGCTTGGACGGCGGAAGGCTGTGTGACAAAGGCCAAAGCTATATGACCGGTATAGTGGGTGTACCTATTGCGATTCATAACCAGTCCCAAGAATCCTTCCATCCCAACGCCAAAGGCCATCACGAGATAGCTATGGCTATCTGGGAGCAAGTCAACAACGAAAGTCTGCTGGACTATGATATCTGCCCAGGGCTGGAGGTAAATATTTGCCCAGATGCAAATGCTACCGAAGAGTCTATTCCTACTCCAGCGTTTTTCCAAACGACAACTAGCAGTGCAACTATTCATAAATATGCCAACTTTGGTATAAGTGCCAAAAGAGACTTTTTGTATAAAATAGGTCTAGGTAAATATACTTTTAGGCCGGGTAGCACTATTGGCGTGACAGCCTATTCTGACCCAGTAGAGATTGGTCAATACGCTGCGGGCGACGATGGTAGCCTCGATATCGATATCGCAATTCCCGATGTGCTGCCCGCAGGTTATCATACGCTAGTAATGTCCGGCCAAACATACTCGGGGGAACCTATTAAGTACGAGCAAGTGATATTGGTTCAAGGAGCTGACGCGAATGACCTCGACGAAAACGGCATTCCTGACGACCAGCAGCCTTGCGGACCTTTCCTCCACTCCTCTGGTGAGGACGTGGATCGCGATGGTATTGATGACGCTTGTGACCCGGAAATAGACTCACCTCCTGTCAATCCGGATGATTCTGACAATGAAAA
Source organism: uncultured Candidatus Saccharibacteria bacterium (assembly GCA_937902295.1). Lineage (GTDB taxonomy): Bacteria > Patescibacteriota > Saccharimonadia > Saccharimonadales > Saccharimonadaceae > Mycosynbacter. The sequence continues at coordinate 1,867 of CALGUM010000058.1, forward strand.
TCCTGGCAACCCAGATCCAACCCCTAACCCCGGCCCAAATCCCACTAATCCGCCTGTTCAACCAAGTCCAATAGAGGCAGCTATAACCAAGATCAAACAAGTTCTAGTTATCATTGTTACAGCCATATTCAAGCTGTTTAGGTGGCGGTAAGTATATGATTGGTGTCTGTAAAGAACCAAAGTGGATTGCGATATATGTGCGGCAACTGATTACATTTATATGTTGCCAGTAAATATTCCACACATGGTATTATGAAAATACATTCTACATAAAGCGTTTCATCTAAAGATAGGCAGGGTATTATGAAAAAAGCTGTGAACAAGAAAAGCGTACATACAAAGCGATGGGCCTATGTGGCTATAATCGCCACATCATTGCCGGCACTCAGCTTCATAGTTGCAGGTTTAACACTGAGTACAGAGGAAGAGCACCTTAGCCTCATAGGTTGGACATCTTGGTATATATTTTTGGCCGCCACTGTAAGTCTGCTCATCTCGATAGTGGCGGTTTTTGGAATGAAGCGGCACCGGGTGGTGCCGATCGTATGTGTCGCCGTCAATCTGATAGTAGTGTACTATTCGCTCTACACGTACGGACTAGTCTTTAGGTATGCCTTGGGTTAAATCCAAGAGCTAAGCATATATCATACGAAATAGGTAAGGTATTATGAAAGAAGCATTGGAAAAAAAGACTATACACATCAAGTGGTGGGTGTTCGTATCCATACTTGTAACGTTACTCCCTGTAGCTTCTCTTTTAGTAGTCGACACAATGACGGCAGACATGATGATAGACAATACCAAGGAGTACCTTCGCGTCAAGGGTCAATTCTGTTGGTATATATTCATCGCAACCTTGATTAATCTAGCTATATTGATCGCGGCGGTCATCAAGATGAAGGGGTATAGAGTGATACCTGTAGTATGTATAGCCATTAATTTAATTGTTATGTATATGGCACTCTATACATACGCATTATTCATTAGATAGGCTTACGGGTTAAAATTCCAAGAGTTCAATATAGTTTCAATAGAACACTACATGAACAAAGCACCGAAGAAGCTAACTACTACAAGGCTAAAAGATATTGATAGTAACAGGATTGCTACTGGTAACAGCGATTTTCTCATACATCGGCAGGTATGTGCCCTATACTCTCAAATACACAGAGTGTGGCCATGCGCTGGCTACAGGTGCGCTCAACCGGATTTCTTCTCTGGCACTTCGTACGGTGCAATTGAGGAGTCTGGAGAAGAAGGCTGTAGACCAAGGATTGGCAAGCGATATGTTTGCGAAGTCAAGGATGGTCTCTGCCCAAACGGACAGCCAATACCGCGTTCTGCCAGAGAAACCTAAAACCAACGCAACTCAGAAGCGGCGCTTCGGCTCGGCGATTAGCTAGCGCTTCCGGTGGCAGTGCGCCTAGTGCTATACTATAAAGACATGAACACAAAACTCCTCATCTTCGGCATCACCGGTGATCTTAGTCGCCGCAAACTTATTCCTGCGCTGGAGCGGATTACGGAAGGTGGACACTGCGACAATCTCGAGGTGATAGGTGTGTCGCGGCGAGAAGTAGACGTGTCGATGTTGATTCGCGACGAGCGTTTGGCGGCGCGGACACGCGTGATGCAGATGGATATCGCCGAGGAAGCTGACTACCATAGGCTCAAAGACGAGCTCGCACTGGCAGAGGATGAGCAGCTGCTGATTTATCTGTCGGTGCCGCCAAGTGCCTCTGGCCGTATCGTGCAATTTTTGGGCAAAGCAGGTATCAACACGTCGCGTGTCAAACTCATGCTCGAAAAACCATTTGGCACTGACCTAGAAAGTGCGCGTCACATGGCCGAGCAAATTAGTGAATACTTCGAAGACGAGGCGGTGTATCGTATCGATCACTATCTTGCAAAAGGTATGGCGCAGAATATCGTCGCATTCCGAGCGCACAATGCGTTATTTGCCCACGTGTGGGATAACTCGGCGATAGAAAAAATTGAAGTGAACGCATTCGAGTCGATAGACATTGAAGGGCGCGCACAGTTTTATGAGCAAACCGGTGCACTGAGAGATCTTGTGCAGGGTCATTTGATGCAGCTCTTGTCACTTACTATTATGGATATCCCGGGCGATATGCACTGGAGCCAGGTATCAACGCGTCGCCTCGATGCGCTGCGTCAACTTCAGCCTGTCGACACCCGAGCGGCCATTCGTGCCCAATACGAGGGTTACCAAGATGAAGTGGAGAATCCGGGTAGCGCGGTAGAAACATTTGTTTCTATTAAGCTAGAATCGGGTGCGCCAAAATGGACGGGAGTACCGTTTTATTTAACAACTGGCAAGGCACTCAGCGAAAAACGCACTGATATCAAAATTCACTTCAAGAAATTTCACCATGCACAAACTAATTGTTTAATTTTTCGCATCCAGCCGCACGAGGGAATAGAGATTGCACTTAATACCCTCAAGCCGGGTTATGAGTATGAGCACGAGGCTACGTTGCTATCATTTAAATACCCTGCCGAGGTGGTACTACCAGATGCCTACGAGCAGGTGCTTGTCGACGCAATTCGTGGCCACAAGCATATTTTTACGAGCAACGACGAAGTGATACGCAGTTGGGAGGTGTTACAACCTCTTGTGAGCGCCTGGGCAATGCATGACAGCTGCGATGTAGTCTACCAAAAAGGCATGAGTACCGAACAGGTGATTGCACTGGCTAAAGAGCAAAAATAAATCACCACTTGCAGGTCAAACTGCTACTAGTTGCTGGTGATTTCATGCTATAATAAAGACCCATGAATAGGGAGACTACCATGGGTAAAAATCGGAAATATATCTTTGTGACTGGCGGCGTATTGTCGGGCGTCGGAAAAGGCATCACAGCAGCCAGTATGGGTGCAGTATTGCAGGCAAAAGGTGTGAATGTAACAGTGCAAAAATGTGACCCGTATCTGAACGTAGATGCGGGTCTTCTTAATCCTGTGGAGCACGGTGAGTGCTTTGTAACGCGCGACGGCGCAGAGACAGATCTCGACCTCGGCCACTACGAGCGGTTTCTCGACATCGAGACCACCCAGGAGTCAGCCACACTTTCCGGACGATTATTTCGTGATCTCATCGCCGATGAACGTGCTGGTAAATTTGGTGGCAAGACCGTCCAACTGGTGCCGCACCTTACCGGGGCGATTCAGAACGCCATCGAGCAATCGGGCGCGGGAAGTGACGTGCATTTCGTGGAAATCGGTGGCACAGTGGGTGATTACGAAGGACTCGCGTTTATCGAAGCGATTCGTGAGTTTTCCGCGCGAGTTGGTCGCGAAAACTGCCTGTATCTGCATGTGGTGTATGTGCCGCACATCAAAACAAGTAATGAGTTCAAGACAAAACCTGCCCAAAATGCGCTCAAAGACCTGCGGAGTTTCGGTATTATGCCCGACTGCGTGGTAGTGCGGACCGACGACCCGGCACCGGAGACGATTGGCGATAAAATCGCCATGTTTGGCGGTGTGGCACGCAACCATGTGATTATGTTGCCAAATGCACGCACTGTATACGAAATACCACTCAAGGTAGCTGAGAGTGGCGTCAATGACGTGTTGACGCATTTTACCGGTAATACTCAAGTTCCAGATTTGGACAAGTGGCGAGAGCTCGTGGCACAACAAGCCGATCATGCGGCGCCAAAAGTTCGCGTTGGTATCGTGGCGAAGTATTTACAAAATGACGATACCTACATTTCTGTCATCGAAGCATTAAAAGCAGCGGCATGGTCCGAACAGGCACAAGTAGAGCTGACATGGATTAACGCCGAGACGGCGAACGACAACGACTTTGCGGCAGTTGATGCCTTGGTGGTTCCTGGTGGATTCGGTGCACGTGGTGTTGAGGGTAAGATTGCGGCGGCTGAGTATGCACTGGCGCACAACAAGCCGTATCTCGGCTTGTGCCTTGGTATGCAGGTGGCGGTCATCGCGGCTGCGAGGCGGGCCGGCCTCGACGAAGCTAACAGCTCAGAGTTCAGTGCTGACACGGCGCATCAGGTGGTCTATATTATGGACGGCCAAGCTGGCCTAGAGTCAACAGGTGGCACCTTGCGCCTGGGCGATTATGATGCGATGCTCGAGTCAGATTCAAAAACCGCTGAGCTCTACGGTGCGACTGAGGTAGTTGAGCGTCATCGTCATCGCTACGAAGTTAATAACAAGTATCGGGCCGACATCGAAAAGGGCGGACTTCGTATTGTTGGTACCAGCCCTAGCGGTACCCTCGTGGAATTTGTTGAATCGCCAGACAGTGACTTTTTCGTGGCAACACAAGCCCATCCAGAATTTCGCTCACGCCCAACGCGTGCTCATCCGTTGTTCGTTGGATTAGTGCGGGCAGGTCTCAAAACAGCACAACCTGATTATTGACAATTAATCAAACTTATGCTAATATGATAAGGTAATTCAAATAACATAAAAAAGAAATATCTACTCATGGACAAAATAAACCACGGAACAGTATCTGACACAATGCATCTTGGCGGCGACGATATGCACGTCCTCAATATACTTGTTGAGAGCGTTCGAGGCCTCCGCCCGGTATCGGGCAGCTTTAGCGAACTTGGCTTGCCAGATCCAGATTTACTGGACGAACTTGGCGCAGAGTTGCTATAAGTACGGCACACCTTCTGTCATAAGGGTAAATTTGCTATACTTTGTCATATGGTGCAAATTTCTCAAGATATCACACGCATTATTTCAGAAGAGTTCGATCTGGACATTATTCCAGAGCTCACTCGCCCAGACGCGCAGTTTGGCGACTATACAACCAATATTGCACTCAAACTTGCCAAGCAGCTCGGGCAAAACCCTCGGGTCTTAGCAGAAAAGCTTGCCGAAAAACTCGCCGAGACGGGCGAGTACCACTCGATAGAGGTGGCGGGTCCTGGGTTTGTAAATATTACGCTCAAAAACGAAGCGCTCCTCGCGCTTACACGCAAAGAACCCACGCCAGTTCGTCCGGGTCAATCTGTCGTGATCGAAACGAATAACCCAAACCCGTTTAAGGCTATGCACGTAGGCCATGCGTTCAATGCAATTCTGGCAGATACGATCGCCAATCTACTTGCAGTAGGGGGTGCAAGCGTACGACGAGTGAGCTATCACGGCGACGTGGGACTCCATGTCGGCAAAAGTATGTATAGCTTGTTACGTTACGCCGAAGGTGACATAGAAAAACTCAACGCAATACCTGAAGTTGAGCGCAATACGTTTATGAGCAAAATGTATGCCGAGGGTTCAGCCGCCTATAAAGAAGACGAAACTGCAAAACAGGCGATTAACGTGCTCGCAGAACAATCGTTTACGCTCGACGACCCACTCTACAAAGAGATTTATGAACTATGTAAAACCTGGAGTTTTGAGCAAATTGACGCACTTGTGGCTCGGCTCGGCAACCAGCCGACTTCGGCGCGTTTCCTTGAGAGTCTTGCCGATCAAAAAGGTGTCGATACCGTCAAAGCAAATACCCCAGAGGTATTCCAAGAGTCGAACGGCGCCTATATCTTCGAAGGTAGCAAGCACGGCAGTTTTGATAATGCATTTGTGAGTAGTACCGGTCGGGGGCTGTATGCTGCGCGAGACTTAGGGCTCATGCAACTCAAGCAGGATCTCTTCAGTCCGGACAAAAGTTATATTGTGACTGCCGAAGAGCAGAGAGATTATTTCAAGGGTGTTATCGCTGCGGCTGACCTCGCAATACCCGCACTGAAAGGTGTGACGGTGAATATTTCTCATGGAACCGTGAAACTGAGTACCGGCAAGATGAGTAGCCGTAGTGGCGAGGTACTTGAAGTAGCGTGGCTGTTTGATCAGTTTGCCGAGGCGATACTTGCGCGAGGTGGCGAACCGGCAGACGAAATCATCGCAGGGGCATTGCGGTACCAGTTCCTCAGGGTAAAAATCGGCGGTGACGTGATTTTTGATGTCGAAGAGGCAGTGAGCTTAACGGGAAACACCGGGAGCTATCTGCAGTATGCCCACGCCCGCGCCCGTCGCATCCTCGAAAAATTCGAGACGCAGCCCACACTAGGGGATGTGCGACCAGAAGACCGTGCGCTGGTACGAAAGCTGGGCGAGTATCACGAAATCATTAACCTCGCTACAGTCTCACTCGAACCGCACCATATCTGTAATTACCTGTTCGAACTTGCCCAGGAGTTTAATCGTTACTACGAGAAAAATCACGTGATTGGCAGTGACTATGAGTATCATCGTGCTGGACTCGTGGCGCTCTACGCCGACACGCTACGCGCTGGGTTGATGGTGCTTGGTATTACCGCACCCGACACAATGTAGCGCAACTAGGGGTCTTTTAGGCGACAGTTGCGTTTTTATGCAGGGAGAGTATAATTTGAGCTATGGGAAATAGCTTCGGATATTTGCAGCAAGTAGTCATGAACCTCTTTGGTCTCATTATTCTACGTGCCGCACGTTCGACGAGTTAGTTCCCTACAGAATCACCTAGCAACTATCCGTCGACATCAGAGTCGGCGGTTTTTTTCGGGAAATACCCGGCTAGGAGATCTTTTACAAGGAGGAGAAGTGTCATGACTACTGCACAGGTCTGTACCGATCTCGAGTCCATCAAGAGCGTCATCAAGCAGGCGCTGATGTATCGAAATGGCATCGTGACGAGCGAAGAGGGGACGATGCGAAGTGTACAGAAGTTGCTACGCGTGTCCTGTTCGGGTGAGAAATTCGATCAGGCGATCGGATCACTCATTCACCACGGTGAGCTCGTGCGTCATCGGCCGGAGCCATTTGGTCGCGACGACGAAGATCGTCCTCTGACAATTCGATTTCGGCAGTACGCGGGCAGTCTTTCGCCGTATCGCAATTCGTTTGCGCACTAGGGCACACTGCAAACCGGCTCACAAAGTCGAGCGTGTATGAGCCTCGGGCTTGACCTCACAAGGGTCGCCCGAGGCTCATGCCTCACCACTTCTCCACCTGCTCACTCCCTTTATTCCTATGCTATACTATCGGCTATTACGAGTAACAAACGGAGACATGTCATGGCAACTAAGAAATCAGCTAAAAAAACAGCACAGAAACCTGCAGTAACTGCCGCAAACGAAGCCGAAGCGGCGGCACAAGAAGCAAAAGCGTCAGCGGCAAAAGCCAAGGCCACAGCAGCACGTGAAAAAGCACGCGCGGCACGAGAGCGTCTGCAGCGGGGACACGCAACTGGATTTATGAATTTTATTCGCGAACAAGGAGTTATCGGCCTGGCAGTTGGTTTGGCGATTGGTACTGCTGCCGGCGACACTGTCAGAAAACTGGTCGAAGGATTCATTGCGCCCATCGTGCAGCTCCTAATTGGTTCGCAAAAAGGCCTCGAAGCTGCCACATGGCAACTTGAAATCGCAGGACGCACGGGAGATTTTAAATGGGGTGCATTTGTGAGTTCATTTATTACGCTTGCCGCGACTGCACTCGTGATTTATTTGATTATTCATTTCGCAAAAATTGACAAGCTCGACCGCAAAAAAGGCTAGTCGCGCGAAGCTCATCACTCCGCACTTTTAACAGGTGTAGCGTTACTGTACTTATGGTTTGAAAGTAATAGTTCCCATGGTATTGTATAGGTGTTATGAGTCCACGAAAATCCCCTAATCACACTCGCTCTGGCTCTGACCGGTTCGGATATCGACCAACGCCTAAAAAACGCGTCACGACGGACTTATATCCGCAGCATATTGGGCAAAATGATCGCCAGCGGTTACTCGACAAAATTTACTTCGAGCGACTTGCCAATACGTGGCGGGATGAGAACCGAGAAAAGGGACGAGAAAAGTGGAAAGATTTTGGCAACAAAGACTTGCCAATCGAAAAATACAGACACGACATTATGAAAATGGTGGCGTCCAACCGCATATCTTTGCTTGCGGGTGAAACGGGGAGTGGTAAATCAACCCAGCTCGCCCAATATGCACTTGAAATGGGGTATGACCATATCGTGTACCTGCAGCCGCGACGTGTCACAACGGATGGAATTGCCGACAGGATTGATGAAGAGCTGACTCAGCAATTTACTCAAAGAGGGATTGAAAAACCAGAACATCTTGTAGGTATGGCGCATTCCGAGCGCGCGACGATGCACGAAGACAGTGTAATTCAGGTGATGACGTCGGCGGTATTCAAGAAGCGTGCACCAGAACTCCAGCAAGAGTGGAAAGACAAAAAAGTTTTAATCGTAGCGGATGAAGTGCACGAAGGTAATATCGAAACCGAATTTGCCGTGGCTATGTCGGCCGAGATGATAACCGAACAGCCAAACTGGAATATGGTGCTAATGAGCGCCACCATGAACGAAGAGGAAATCCAGCAGGCGTATACGCCAATAAATGGCAAGCCAATTCCAAAAATTGAAGTTGAGGGTCGACCGCATACAATCGAATCTTTTGAGGAGCCGACAAAGAATGTCATCGATGTATTCAAGGACTCGTGCCAGGATGGCAACAAGACGCTCATATTTACCGAAGGTAAACGAGCCATGGGAGCAATCGAAAACGAGCTGAGACGCCAACATCCTGAGGTAAGAATCTTAAAACTTCATTCGAAAATTACCGATGAAGAGCGCCATGCAATTTTCAAGACCGAGGTGCCAGGTGTTCACACGGTGATCATCTCTACCTCGGCCGGTCAGTCGGGGCTCACTATTCCTGGTGTTGACCGTGTCATCAGTGACGGCATGATAAAAAGCCCCGAACTTGACGACGAAAATGCCGAAGGTTTGCCGAGTCGACCGTGTAGCCAAGCAGAAATTATCCAGCAAATGGGACGAGGCGGGCGAGATATCGATGGAGCAAAGTTCTTTTTGGCGAATCAGCTGCCTTTTAAGAGGGCAAATCGCGATATTAAACCTGAGTACTTTATTCCTCTTGCGGAGCGTCAGAAGCATGCTCCGGCGGACATTTATCATACGGTTATCACTCGCAACGTGCTCAGTGCGGCTGCAATGGGGCGTGACTTTTATAGCCTCAATGAATTTTTAATTCATAGTGTGTCATACGAAACTATCGAAGAAGCGTACCAGGTACTAAAGATGATGGGGGCAATTAATAAAGAAAACGAATGTACGCCTATTGGCAAGGCAATGGATCGTTTTCCTCTTCGCCCAGAGCTCGCGCGCGCACTTGCCGAGGCGATCCAGGCCGGTACAAAGCAGCAGAGGCGCCAGGTGGCGGCGATTGCGGCAGCTATCGAGGCGGGCGGTCTGAGCGATGGCGATCCGGAGAAAATCCGACGCAATCACGAAAATCTCCCTGTCTGGGCAAAGGACGATTTTTTTGCAGAAATCGCTTACTTCGAATGGGCGCTTGCGATGCAAGAGGAAGAAGACGGAGAAGAGGAGCGAGAGGTTGAGTTTGATCCTCAGCGATACACGCTCGATTCTGTAAATTTGAAACGTGCAAAAAAGCAGTATAATAAAATCTGTCATCTTCTACAATTGAACGAACTCGAAGACGAGCTTGCCTTGTCGGACGATCTGACCCATGAGACCATAAACGAAATAAAAGATATGTTTGTGAAAGGTATGCCGCACCTTCTCTATGAAGAAGTCGCGCGACGTAAATATCGCGGACGTCAGAAACAGATGCCCGACGGCAGCAAGCAAAGGCGACCCCCGATTGTGCAGTACCGCAACGTGCTTGGGCCGGATAAAAAAGATGACTATAATTATGATAGAACGGTTAGTAGTCGAAGTGTGATGGCCAAAGCTGCAATTGCAAATTCGAACCTCCTGGCTGCCTATCCGCGCTGGTACTATGATGATGATGGAGAACTGCACAATGTTGTAGAACGCGGCTTTCCACTTGATAGAGAGCAGGCTCGCTTGGCGCTTGGGAGCGTAGCGCTGTCTGTAAGTCGCAGTACTATCGTGGGTAAAGATGGTCGCTTGCATGCCGTAACCTCCCGCACTATCGGAAAACTTCAGACGAGCAAGGAAAATGCGCGTGACGTAGCCAATACGCGCGAGAAAACAGAGTTGCTGGTAGCAGCGGCACTTCAGCAACCAAAATCAGCGCAGCGCGACCTACGCGAACTCAAGAAAACGATAGAGGAGCTGACGAGTCGCATCCCACCGCGGCAGAGGCAGTATTATCTCGAAAGAGAACCGCTGACGCAACAAGCCTTTGAAAGCTTATTGCACCGCGCCGCTACAGGCTCGGCAAGTACTGGTCAACTCGATGCAGCACTGCGTCAAATAATGTACGAAGATGACATGCGGCTCGAAGCGTATATTCTTCCTGAGAATTTGAAGCAAATCCGTGAGGGCATGCCAACCTCTGTTACAATTAACCACTGGCAATACGATGTGCACTATGCTGATGACGAGTACGCTACACCTTTTATCTCAAATTTTCCGCTTGAACTTGCCAAGTTGCTACGTGAGAACGAGAAATTAACGCTTGGCGATGGACGTGAGGTACTCTTTCACTATAATTATGGCGATGACGATGACCGCTACCTGAGAGCGTCGGATGTGCGTCACATGGCAGGGCGATAGCGTATAATGAAGAGCATGACAAAAGCTGCAAAACTACTATGGGTTGATCTAGAGATGACCGGACTCGACCCAAAAGAAGACCGAATTTTAGAAGTAGCGGCAATCGCTACTGATTGGGATTTTAATGAAATTGGCAGATATGAAGCTGTGAAGAAGGTCGGCACTACGCTCATGAAACGACGCATGGTGGGCGAGTTCTGGCAAAAGTATTCCGCAGTACGCGATGCGTTGATGCAACAGAATGACAGCGGTAAAAACGGCCGTACCGTCGAAAACGAATTACTTACGTTTATTGATGAACACTTTTCTCCAGACGAGCCAGTCCTTTTAGCGGGCAACTCTATTCATCAGGATAGAAAGTTTATCGAAAACGAGTGGCCACGACTAAACGCACGCTTGCATTATCGCATGCTCGATGTGACATCATGGAAAGTAGTGATGGGCGGCAAGTATAAGAAAAAGTTTGCTAAACCAGAAGCTCATCGGGCAATAGAAGACATTCGCGGCAGCATAGAGGAGCTTCGCTATTACCTTAAGAAAGTGAAAGTATGACACGGGAAGAATTTAATACATTTATCATGCAGTTCGCCGACGTATGGCTTGATTATCCTTTTGGTGAAGGCACTGCGGTATATAAATACGGTGAGCCAGAGGGTAAGATTGTCGCAATTGTCGCCGAACAGTCATCGCCGCTGCGCGTGAGTCTCAAGTGTGATCCTGTGCTCGCACGAAACCTCCGCGAAAAATACGAAACAGTGCTACCAGGGCAAAATCTGAACAAGAAATATTGGAATACGATTATCTGTACTGGGCAACTCAGTAATGACGAGGTGTTTGACTTAGCGCGTTTGAGTTATCGCTTGGCGGCAGGCGAGGAAGTTGCGAGCTACTAAAGATTTGCGTCGGGTGAGGCGCGGTATTCTTCTATGGATTTTTGAATTGTCTCAAAGCTCGGCTTATTGCTGCTGATAAATGTTTTCATAGAGTCGCGTGAGTTATTTTTTTCGACACTATCCATGTAGGCAAGGATGAATCGTACTTTTGTATTGATCTCGTTTGCGTAAATGCGGTCGTAGATCCCGTTAAGTCGTGCGTCTTCGAGTGTGGTGACGAATGCATCATCATGATAGGGAGGTTTTGTCGCAGCTGATTTAAGGCTTGAAGGGTCTTGGCCCATGCTTGTGAGAGGTTCTTCCATGTCTCGCGAGGCATTGAGGAGGGTAGTGCGCATAT
>CALGUM010000059.1 GCA_937902295.1 uncultured Candidatus Saccharibacteria bacterium
GTTTTTGGCGGGTATTCTGACTGTGCTGGCACCATGCATTTTACCGCTCCTACCAGTCATCATCGGCGGAAGTGCATTGCACCAGGACAAACAAAAGAACCTCTCGCTGACGCATCCATTAATTATTATCACCAGTTTGGTCGTGTCAATTTTTGTGTTTACGCTACTGCTCAAAGCAACGACCGCACTTTTGGGTATTCCTGTGGCAGTATGGGCAATAATTTCTGGTGGGATTGTGTGCGCACTTGGTGTTACTATGGCGTTTCCTGCTGTGTGGGAAAAGTTGATGCTTGTCACGCGGCTTAATCTCACGGCCAATAAACTCATGGGTCAGTCACAGAAACAAGCAGGTATAAAAAAAGACATTTTGCTTGGCGCAGCGCTCGGACCAGTGTTCAACAGCTGCAGTCCTACCCATGCGTTGATTGTGGCAGTTATTCTGCCGGTGTCACTTGCCGCAGGTCTGGGATACCTCGCCGCATATTCGATAGGACTAGGCGTCGTATTACTGCTTGTAAGTATCTTTGGCCGAGTCCTTGTAAATAAAATGCAGTGGGCCAGTAACCCTCGAGGTATGTTTCATAAAATTATCGGAATACTATTTATACTCGTGGGTATTTTTGTGGCATTTGGGTTTGATGAGCAGGTACAATCGTATGTGCTTGAAAATGGTTGGTACGACCCTATTATTCGGATTGAAGAATCTCTCCGACGGTAGTAATACCTCGAACTTATTTCCTGATAGCTGTGAAAGGATGGCTTTGTAAGCTTGCTGTGAGCTTTGTCACTTTTTGATGTATTGATAAATGCGACGTTCAACTTCAGATGTCGAATCTTTAAACACTTCAGGATTTATGAACGTAATTTCATCAGCATCATCGCCCGGGCTAAATTCCATAGTAAGCGGAGTAAGTTTAAAGATTAGGCGAACCTGCCAAAAATCGTGAACTTGAAGATAGGCCGGTTCATCGACAGAGATAATACTATACGAAAAACTTCCCTCAAGGTTAACCTCTTCTTTCATTTCTCTTGCTAGGGCAGACTGTATGTCTTCACCATGGTCCATTCCACCTCCGGGCAAATCCCACCAATCTCGCCCACTCTCCTTTACGACGAGCACTTCCCCCTTCTCATTACGAATGAGACCTTTTAAAGAAATGCGGTAAAGATAATCAACCCTCCGGCCTGCTTTTTCGGAATCAATAACACCTAAAGAGTTTTGTTTAGTCATGCTGTTAGTATACCAAATAGAAATGACTATCACTTGTCGTTGTGATAATATTTAAGCCTTGTTAGGGTCAGTGATATGTCCTAGGTCTAAGTGGGATTCAATGTGCCCAGTCTTCTCAAGTGGCTCCTCAGCTTCTTTGTCGATCTTCAGTCTCAACAACAATGACTTTCATTTAAATATAGTAGCAGAAAATGAGGGCCTCTCTCATCACGTAATGTTTATACTTGGCAGGGGCTAGTAGGAGTGTTACAGAAAAGATCTCTACTGGCCAATAAGCAAAGAGAGACACTCTCATGTCTCTCTTCTGGAAGATTTGCACCAACAGATGTGGCCTACTAACTAAATAACTTGAACTATTGAACTTGATCGGCCACACATAATGATCATGTGCTGTATCACTTTGTCTTCCTAGAAAATATATTATCAAGACATTCTTTAGTCGTCAAGACTTTTTTTGAAGATCGTTATAGTGCTCATACTGGCTGAACCTAGAGGGTATGTTTCAGGAAGATGCGGTTTTAATTAACTTATCTTTAATTGCTGATAACGTGACTTCATCAAGCTGGAGGGGTATTCTTTTCGTTGCACTGGGCCAGTCGGAGTCAGTGAATGTAGTCCCGGCAAACTCCACCGGCTGCGAATAACGAGGAATAACGTGGAAATGAACCTCTGGGTCGACCATCATCAATCCAAGATAGTTAAACTTTTCGGCACCGAATGCAAGCGATAACCATTGTTCTACATCTTTGCAGACAACCCCAAACTCACTCCAGGCTTCACTGGTTAGCGACCCAAGACTTATTGCCTCAGAATCTTTAGCCATAATAATTACACTTCCGAGCGTGACCTGCTTCTCTCTAAACAAGACGATCCAATGTGTATATTGCTTGATCACTCCGTAGTACGGTTTATTTGCAAGGTCTCTCATATGGGTAGTATACCAAATAAAAAATGACGATTGCTCGTCATTTCTATAATACTTATGCTTGGCTGGGGCTGGTGGATGTGCTTCAGGAAGATTCTGGTATGCTAGCACGTACTATTCATCGGCTGTACCAATTGGCTTAATAGTACGATGCTTGATTGTATCAATTTTCTTTTTTAGTTGAGATATGCGTTTTGTGATTTCAATATTTTCAGTCTCAAGTTTCTCTAAATTCTTGAGTTTATAACGAACGCTCCATAGCTTATATATTTCCGACAAGTTAACGTAAATTCCCTGCTCTTTCGCTAAAAACGGTATGATGTGCTCAAGGTTGTGTCGTTCAATTTTATTAACGAAATGATGACCAATTGCTTTGTATAAAATCTCTTCATCTGGCACAGCTGAGGAGACTACAGCACAAAATGCCTCAAATTCATTTAGTACCTCCGTATTCACTTTCGCTGCACTAATTACCTTCTTAATATAGTCGTCTTTTTGTTTCCTTGTGTTGAGTTTTAATTTCTCATTTATTTTTCTTATCTCACCGTAATCAACACCATCTTCTTTAGTCTCATTGAAAACAAAACTTCTTAGTAGCGATAAATCTTCACTCTCTAAATCCTTGAATTTTTGTTGATTCACAAAACCGTCAAGATACTTATATATGTAATCTGCTGATATTTTTCTTGAATTTCTTAGAGATTGCATCTTGAGTGTATTTTTGGCTATCCCCAACTGCTTGAGGCCAATGTATGCAAAGATAGCTATACTAATTGTGGCAATAAAGCTCAGAGCCTCTAATACAGGAAGTAAGTCTATTATTTGACTTATAAAATTTTTCATAATATGCTCAATCTATCACATAATTATACGCTTATAAAGCATAACGGTTATAATATAATCACAAGTTAGGTATTGTGCGAGACAAACTACAAGTCCTAAATAGGCGCACCGCAACCAAAGTTACTCTTTGTGTTGTTTTGTGCCAACCCGTTCTCTGATTGACTATAAAACCTCCAAAGATGTAGCCATCTACATTAACTAAATGGAGGTTTTTCTCTATTATGAACCTATCAATAGGTCTGTTTACTATACAAAAAAATAAAAGATATTGAAAAAACAGTAAATCGAAAACCGCGTGCCGATGGCGCACTACGCATCGCCGCGGTGCGCCCGCTCGCGGGCGTGTCCTGTAGCTTAGGACTCTAAGGGACGGACTTTTAAATGAATATAAATGTTATATAAGTATATTAAGCAAGTAACCGATATGATCTACTAGCCTCTTTATGAAGTTATAGACTAGAGATCTACGTAGAGGGATATCGCAAGCTTACTTGCTCCTTCGCTTGCTTATTCTGACGAAAGTAAACTTTCTTTAGAATTTCGCTACGCTACGCCGAACTCCCCGACTTTTGCTTCGCAAAAGCGGGTGTTCGTATCCCACCCACAAACAAGAAAAATGACCAGCAGATGCTAGTCATTTTTCTTGGCTGGGGCTAGTGGATGTGTTTCAGGAAGATTATTGTATAGAAATATTAAAATACAACATGCGCCAACGCAATATACTGAACCTCTGTTAGTCTCGTTGTCACTATCGTTGTACCTCCCGCCGAATAGGCTCATTTAGACAAATATCCAAGATTCTGTCCATATCTTCGGTAGAACGATTTATCCCGCAAGCATAGTCTGCTTTTTCTATGGGATTATTACTCAACAGATAAGGTCATGGTATTGGCGGTCATTCTATTCTCTCCTCATTGAAGCTGGTAATGATTTTATATATTGATTTAGGGAACCTGGGTTGGCTGCAAACTCAGTTACTTCACTAGGTTGCATGACAATACCTTTATCATTAAAATAGATACCCAGAGTAACTTGTGCATTTTTTTGTGCAAGGTAGTTTACAAAAGCTGGCGCATAATTCTCAACTTGTTCTTGAGATAGCGTAGGAGTATTTATTCGAAGTACATAAACGATATCCTCTTTATGATCCTTTGAGAAATCTTCAAACTCTGGCACTGGGCCTTTCATTGTCATTTCAAGCTCACGGGCACCCATATCAAGATCAAAATCTTGCGTCTCTGGAAAAATTGTTGCCAGTTTCGCTTTTACCTTGGGCCGCTCTTCGGTCTCCCAGACAGTAGATGGGTAGCTATCCCATGTGTCGGAACTGCCCTGCGAGACGATAAATCGTATAGACTTGTCATCTGACGGATAAGCATCTGCAGATAAGGTACCCCTCACTCCTATGCCGCTGCCCTTCCACTGCGGCCGTTCAACCAC
This sequence comes from uncultured Candidatus Saccharibacteria bacterium, assembly GCA_937902295.1. Classification (GTDB taxonomy): domain Bacteria; phylum Patescibacteriota; class Saccharimonadia; order Saccharimonadales; family Saccharimonadaceae; genus Mycosynbacter. The sequence continues at coordinate 4,440 of CALGUM010000059.1, forward strand.
AAAGTCTTTATTATATTTACTCTCAAGATACGCTTCCATTTCTCTTTGGTTTGACATTGTAATTCCTCCACCGAAAAACCACCATACAAAAAGCCCTATTATTAATAGTATGACTCCTACGGCAATTCTCAGGGGTGTAACTTTCCACAATTTATTTTTTTTCGTTAAATCTTTACCTTTGGATGCTGTATTGGTTGCTGCCATGTAATGTTTCCGATTAGAATCTTTGCGTAGTATCTTAAATATAGATGAGGCGGGTTGTTTAATCAATAGTGGCTGCCATACATAGCAAAATAGACCCCAAGGGGATCTATTTTAAACGTAAGCTTCATGGCTGGGGTGGAGGGATTCGAACCCCCGAATGCATGGACCAAAACCATGTGCCTTACCACTTGGCGACACCCCAATAGTGCTCCGTTATTTTACCACACACGATTGAGCGGGTCTAGTCTGTCGCAGGAGCCTCGTCGAGCATAAGTGAGGATTTGAAAATAGCAAGATCTGGAGTTTCTGGTGCGATGTAAATACCTGCCAAGTTGCCATCTGTGTCGAATTTAATCGCAACGCCGGCTTGTGTGACACCTAGTGTGGCGGCAACATCTCTATTCTTGTCTATGGGTGTTTTGTATAAGACTACGTCGGTCGGTAGGTCTGTGAGCGATGACTCAAGCAAAGAGTCAAGAGCTACGCTATTTTGAACTGTACTGTCTATAAATATAAGTATGCGCTGTTGGTCTTCGTACTTTTTGAATGATTCGGCACTGTAGTTAATGTAGCGGGCACCATCAGCTTCCGTAATTGCAGTAGGCTCATCTTCGCTATCCCTAGAGGGCTGGCTGGGGTCGGTAGTATCTGCACGATCTTCATTAATGCCAGGTGTGCTGTCGCCGCTTCTACCCTGCTGGTTATCTGCACTAGAAAAAAAGAATATTCCCATGACGGTTACACACACAATTACGATTCCACCGAATATTACATATCGTTTCATGTAGCTTGCTCCTCTCGACTACGCACGATACGGCGAGAATACATTTTTGATAATTCGCTCACCGGGATGAATATTGCAAGGGCGAAAAGTGTCGCCAGGATTACGTGTGAAAGTTGCGGCGTTGTGCCGATAAGCCATTGCCCGAGTGGAGAAAAGAGCAGTGATCCTTGAATGACGATGATACATACTATACTGGTGTAGATTGCTGGACTCCATGTCCGGAATCGCACAAAAAGTGATGTATGGTCGCTTCGGGCTGCAAGTGCACTCACGATCTGCAGTACGACGAATGTATGGAACGCAAGGGCCTGCGCGTAGACAAGCTCGTACCGCTGCAGTGCAACTAAGAAAACTGCAAGCGTGGTAATTGCCATGGTAAACGCGAGTATACAGAGTCGGAGTCCCAAGTAGTTCGGTAACACTCGCATGCGTGGTGACGCGGGCCGACGTTTCATGATGTTGCGACTGTCTGGCTCAACTGCCAGGCCTAGTACGAGTATGGTGTATACAATGATGTTTGACCATAGTAGCTGTAGCGGGGTCAGTGCGAGTGGCAAGGTGAAGAGAAGTATCGAGATAATGATCGTCACTTCCGCTAAATTTGTCGTGAGGGTATAGAATATAGCACGCCGGATATTACTCACAATTGAGCGAGAGGTTTTGATAGCTTGGTAGAGTGTCTGTAGGTGATTTTTGCGGCTCAGCAGCACGATGTCGCTTGCATCGTGTGCGAGCGAGGCGCTACCCTGATGTGTGATGCCGATGTGCGCACGTGAAAGAATGGGTGTGTCGTCTGTCCCCTGCCCTGTTGCTGCGACAACATGATGTTGTTTGAGCGAGGCTACAATATCTGAGGTGTGACCAACAGAGGTTCTCGCATAGACACGAGCACCGTGTATGACTTGTTGTGCCGCACGCGCGGGCATGACCGTGAGACGACGAGCATCAATTGCCTCTGATCGTTTTGAGGTAAGCCCCATGCGTTTCGCCAGGATATAGGCACTTTCTGTGCTATCTCCAGTCGCAAGTCGTGGTGTGATGCCAGCTGCAATTAACTGAGGGATCGTACGCTTTGCGTCAGGTACGGGAGAATAGTGGAACGCAATAAGTCCAATAAACTGCATCGAGGATGTTTCTTCTACTTTTTCTACAGAAGAAAGTAGCTCTTCTGTTTTGCAACTGGCGACCGCGAGTACTTGGTGGCCTTGCGCTGTCATTCGCTGGATTTGTAGGTGGATGGACTCTCGTTCGTTTTCGGTGAGTTCTGCAAGGTTTAGAATCTTTTCTGGGGAACCCTTGAGGATAAGTTCGTAGTTACGTGCATCATGCCATAGGTTACCACTTACTTGTGTACGATGATCGAATAAAAACTGAATCGCTGGTCGTATAGAGGTAGAGGGGCTATGTACCTGGGAGAGTGCGATATCTATGTTATCTCGTTCGTGTTCGTGCCATGCGAGCGTGCGACTCAGTGCCAGAGTAAATGTGCGTTTGTCGGTTTCTGGGTGCCACATCTCAGCAATCTCTGGTGATTTTGCGACCATGAAGCCTGTCTTGCCCATTACCAGAGTAGTGAGCATGCTCGTATGCTCTATGGCGCGCAGTGAAACAAAGAGTGCACGCTGTGAGGCTAGCTTACCTATCCCTTGGGTAGTGATGATCATCACAATAATCGGCAGCATCGCTGGTATGGCGGCAACAATTAAGACAATCGCATATTCAGCCGCCGTGTACCATGCAGCGCCGCGCACCAGGCTTATTGCTATGAGTGCAGTAGCTACTGCAAGCGATGCGAGGATGATACGGTTTGTCATGGTAGCTATTTTTCGCTGGTAGGTACTATGTTTCGCGGTAGCAGTAATACGGTGTGCGATACTGCTGTACTCTGTATGTGCGCCAGTGGCGGTTACTACGTACTCACCTGTGCCGGAAGTTACATATGTCCCACGGTATACCATATTCGTCCGCTGGCTGAGTTCGCTATCACTATGGACGGGTGCGGTGTGTTTTTCGACGGGATCTTCGTTTCCAGTCAGTTGATATTCTTTTACGTGTAGTTCGGTCGCGTGCAATAGACGGCCATCGGCTGGCACATGATCACCTTTATGAAGGATGATAATATCCCCGGGGACAACATTTTTGATCGCGATATCCGTGCCTACTCCATCTCTTTTGATGAGTGCTACGCTGCTTCCGAGTTGTTCGTTTTGCTGCAGAATTTTATTGTGAGATCGCATGTGTGCATAGCGAAGCGCAAAATTGATGACGATAACACTTCCAAGTAATACCGTGACAACTGTCTGCGCAATCACGAGTGAAAATCCTACTGCGAGGAGTAATATCTAGAGGTATGCATCATCCATCAAGCGAGGTGGCTGATGGTGCGTGTGGCTGTGCGAGATGCGGTTGTGCCCATGTGTCCGAACTCGTGCCGAGGCTTCAGCGTGCGATAACCCTTCAGTTGAGGTGTGAAGTTCGCGGAGTGTCTCGTCTGGGCTATGAGAATGATAGAACGTAAGCATTAGCATTAGTATACCAAAAAGGTTACGTAACACTAAGTGCTTCGTAACCCTATGGTGTGAGGATGTGCGGTGAGGTGCTAACTAATTCGAACGAGTTGGAGGCTTTTGTTGCGTAAGCCCGCTGTCCATTCGACAGTTTCTTTGATGCTACGACCAACAAGACTTTGGCCTAGAGGACTATTAATAGAGATGCGACCATCGCTTGGATTTGCCTCGAGGCTATCGACCAGTGTATATCTAAATACTCTACCATTGGTGTCTGTGAGGTCGACTACCGAGCCGAGCGCTACTCTGAGTGCGTCACGCTTACGCGGCAGTTGTTTGGCGCGTGAAAGCTGCAATTGCTTTTCTTGCAATTCAACCGCGAGTAACTCTACTCTGCTCTGAGCTTCTATTCGTTCAAATCGATCTTCTCTAGAATCTGTCTTGTCAAGCTCTCTAAGCTCGTGCTGTGCATGGTGGAGTGAGCGTTCGAGCGAAGCAATTTGCTTCTTAAGCTCTTTGATGCCTTTTTTGCTGAGATATACTGTTTCACTTGTTGTGATCATCTTCGTCTCTCCTTTGTTCTTTTTACATAACCAGTATGATGGTTATAGCTATGAGTATGCCAGACAAACCTGAGTCTTTGCTGAGTGTTGCGCCTGAGTTGTGAATATTACACTGAACGCGTTTGAGATAGAGGTAAGCGCACGGTAAATTTTGTAAATACATCTGGCTGGCTTGATGCCGTAAGTTCGCCGTGATGAAGCTCTACAATTTTTTTTGCAATAGGGAGTCCGAGGCCATAACTGATGTCAGCATGCTGGTTTCTCGAATCCTCTGCCCGGTAGAATCGCCTAAAGATGTGAGGAAGCTGTGAGTCGGAAATACCTTTTCCCGTATTGGTGACGCTAATTTCGACGTTCGTACGACCCTTTCGCTTGATCGATAGGACAACACGGCTATGAGGAGGACTGTATTTGAGCGCATTATCGAGGAGTACCAGCACAAGTTCGGTAATACTGGCAGGATTAGCTTCGATTGTAGGGATCTTCTTCACTGCTGTTATATCGATACGCTCTGCCCTCTCGCCCAGCGATCGAATGGCTACATCCAATGGTTCTGTGATATTAAATCTACGCCATTCGAGCTTACTATACTCAAGTTTCGCGAGCAAAAGGAGCGTTGTCGAAAGATTGCTGAGTCGATTGACCTCTTCTAGGTTGCTTGTGAGTACCTGTTGGTAGTCCTGTTTTGTGGCTTTCTTGTCCTTCAAGATAAGTTCGAGCTCTGCTTTCATGACAGTGAGTGGAGTTCTGAGTTCATGGCTCGCGTCACTTGTGAATCGTGTCTGGGCTTCGTGCGCTGCTTCTATAGGTTGCAACGTGCGGCGAGCCCACGCATATGCAGCGACAGAGGCAAAGCCTAGGATGGCGATATTTGCGTACAGGAGCATAGTAACAATATTTGCCTTTGCTTCTTGCATCTGTCGATCGCGCACACGCTCAAAATCAAACGCTGTCTGTTCGAGGAGTGCTGTGTCTTGTGAAATTCTCGTTTCGATAACTTCAAACCTCGCTTCGATTTCACCAGTTGCAGAGTTATATACCATCACACTAAAAATAATATTGAGGACCAGGATTCCCAATAAGTACCACACGGTAAGCTTGAGCGTGGCCGATTGGAACATGAGGGAAATATTTTGCATTAGGCTACTTCCAGTTTATAACCCACGCCGCGTACGGTTTTTATGTATTTCACATTAAACCTTGTATCGATCTTGGTGCGTAGGTATTTGATGTATACTTCCACGGTATTCGGTAACACGTCGGCATCAAAATCCCACACGTGACTAATAATTTGTTCTTTGGATAAGGGCCTTCCTGCATTTCTCATCAGGTATTCGAGAAGTGCAAACTCTTTGACGGTCAATTCAAGCATGGTGCTGTCATACGATGCTTGGTGCAGCGTGGTATTAAGCGACAACTTACCAACTTTTAAAATTACATCTTGTTGTGCGGTGGGGCGACGCAGTAGGGCGCGAACACGAGCCAGCAGTTCATCGATCGAATATGGTTTGGCGAGGTAGTCATCTGCACCGGCATCGAGTCCCTCGGTTTTCTGATCGACACTGCCAAGCGCAGTAAGGATGAGCGCAGGTGTCATAATGCCATCGGTGCGAAGTTGACGTAGCAGGCCTATGCCATCGTATTCGCCGGGTATCATACGATCAAGAATGAGGACATCATACGGTTCTGTGCGTGCCATCGCATATCCTGCATCTCCGTCATGTTCAATATCGACCGCATATCCCTGCTGTCTGAGCGCACGTGCGAGCGCCTGTGCGATCTTTACTTCATCTTCTACTACAAGTATACGCATGCCACAGTTACCGCTTTTTACTTCGTAGTGCATTAAGGGAAAGTCGACTATCGTACTGCATTGCGCCGTATCGGAATAATCGTACTGCAAGCAAAATGATGAACGTACCGAGAATCGCGAGTGAACTAATAACGACAGCGGCATCCGCAATCGACAATGACCCAAAGGCATTTCGCAACATTGCCGTAACAGGTGCGGTATATGGGAAGTATGTAAATATTTGTACTACCAGCGCCTCTGGGTCACTCAATATCAGCATAATGATATAGAACGGTACAAACATAATTAGTATTGCGATACCGAAGTATTGGCCCGCTTCTTTTGCAGTTGGCATAACCGCGCCGATAGCCACGAGAGTACCAGTAAATACCATTAAGCCACCGATCATGATCAGTCCACCAATAATAATTGCAGTCGGGTCAACCACAAGGTTAGACAGTATGTCGGCATTTGGCAAATTCACGGTCTCTGCACCAAGTATGAAATAGGCTGCAATAGCGGGTGCAAACATCACTAGCGCCTGGACTGCCCCCGCGAGGAATGTAGCAAGAAGTTTTCCTACGATGAGTATAGTCGGGTTGAGCGTAGTAAGGATCATCTCGGTAACACGATTTTCTTTTTCCTCGACCGTGCTGTTAAGTAGATTATTGCCAAGCATCGCGATAGTAAAGTAGAACAATACAAGAAACAGGAGTGGCGGTATCGCAGCCATCCAGCCAGCAGATTGTTCGCCATCTTCTTTGTAGGTGGTAACCTCGCTACTGATTGCACCTTGGGTGACATTGACAAGTTCTGGGTTGGCAATGCTTGCCGCAGCACTTGTCTTGAGCATTTGTTCTGCCACGGCCGAGTATTTACCATTATCAAAAAGTCCAGCATCTTTGCCGTACACTTCTAGTGGCTGCTCGAGCGTTTGAGGATAAAAGAAAAATGCATCGATTGAGCCAGTTTTGACTGCCTCTATACCCTGTTGCTTGTCATCAATTTCAGTCGCTTCGAAGTTTTGCGCAACTGTAGGCAGTACAATATCTGATTCATCGAGATAATTAATAGTAAACTTTTCTTGAGCAAGTTGGCTGCTGCTTTCTTGTCCTATGTGAGAGCTATAAAAAATAATACCGAATATTAGTCCGATCATGACAGGAAATGACAGTGTCGCTACCCAAAATGACGGTTTTTTTATAGTGCGCCAGAACTCGAATGAAACTACTGTACCGAGGTTGTGTCGTGATGCCATACCCTACTCTTCTCCTTCTTGCATCGCCGCGTCTTCTCCGTATACCTGCAAAAATACTTCGTCCATGGTGTGTTTTTGAAATTTTTCAAGTACCTCTGGGACGGTTCCGTAGGCAGCTTTTGTTCCGTCTTTTAGGAGTATGAGGCGATCACATAATCGCTCTACTTCTGACATGTCATGCGTAATCAGGATAATTGTAGCTCCTTTTTCGCGCTGTGCCTCGACGATATCCATGAGTAGCCGTCTGTTGACAGGATCAAACCCTTTGGTTGGTTCATCAAGTATCAATACATCAGGATTGTTCATGATCGTAACGCCTAATTGGACTTTTTGTTGTTGTCCGCCCGACAGCTTGTCGACTTTTGACTTTGCTTTATCTTCGAGTTTGACGCGTTTTAGGTAGTCAAGAGACCACTCTCGCGCCTCTCGTTTGCCTAAACCTTTGAGCTGACCGAAATACGTCATAACGTCTATCACAGATTCTTTCTTGTAGAGGCCACGCTCTTCGGGTAGATATCCAAGTGTCGCGCCGTCTTGGGGTTCAAACTTTTTACCGTTGATGTGGAGTGTGCCACTGGTAGCCTGGTATATACCTAAGAGTGCGCGCATAGTAGTGGTTTTACCGCTACCGTTACTACCTAAAAACCCAAAGGTTTCACCCTTATGTACATCAAAAGACATGTCATCGATGACTCGCTTGCTGCCGAACTTCATACTAAAGTTTTTGATTGATATGACGGGTTGAGTGGATTGTGCCAACATGTCTCCTTGTTCTTACATGTCAGTATAGCGTAGATGTAAGCACCGCTGCAACGTAGCATCGTGCGGAGTAACAGGCCTCTGGTATACTAAAGTACGATGACATCATGTAAATTTACTATTTCGCATCGTCTCGATGGTGCGCTCGCGCGTGCTGGCACACTCACGACACCACACGGAGTAATTGAAACTCCGGCGTTTATTCCTGTTGGTACGCAGGCTACGCTCAAGGCACTTACGCCCGAGCAACTGCGCGCCACAGGAGCGCAGGCGTGTCTGGTTAATGCATATCATTTGTATCTTCGGCCGGGCCATACAATAATCGATACTGCTGGTGGAATCCAGCAATTTATGAACTGGCAGGGGCCAACATTTAGTGATAGTGGTGGGTTTCAGGTGATGAGTCTAGGGGTTGGGTTTAAAAAAGTCATCGATATGACAGGTGACGGTGCACCGAATGTAACTCAAAAAAAGAAAAAACTCGCTACTATTGATGATGATGGTGTGACATTCAAATCACACCTCGATGGCAGCATGCATCGTCTCAACCCAGAAATCTCTATGCAGATTCAGCATGGTATCGGAGCGGACATTACGTTTGCATTCGACGAGCTGACAACGCTGCATCATAGCTATGAATATCAAGTGGAATCTCTCGACCGCCGCACGCATCCGTGGGCTATACGTAGTCTTGCGGAGCATACACGTCTCAACGCGGAGCGCTCGCATCGTCCGCCACAAGCGCTGTTTGGTGTGGTGCAAGGTGCAAATCATGAGGACTTACGGCGAAAAAGCGCGAAGTTTTTGGGTGAAATGGACTTTGATGGATATGGACTCGGGGGTGCACTAGAAAAATCGCGAATTGGCGAAATTGTACGCTGGATGAACGAAGAGCTTCCAGAGGAAAAGCCAAGACACATGCTTGGAATTTCCGAGCCAGACGATATATTTGACTGTATCGAAAACGGTGCCGACACGTTTGATTGTGTCTCCCCTGCCCGGGTAGGTCGCAACGGTGCGCTCTATACCACTCGTGGCCGCATCAACATTAAACGAGCGGAATTTAAACAAGATTTTCGCCCATTCGACGAAACATGTGACTGCTATACCTGTAAAAATTATTCACGCGCCTATCTGCATCATCTCTTTCGTACTGGTGAGTTACTGTCAAATACTCTCGCTACTATTCACAACGAGCAATTTATCGTGCGGCTCGTGGATGATATTCGTGAAAGTATAAAAAGCGGATCATTCTATGAATTTAAACAGCAATTTTTACACGACTACTACAGTAAATGAAAACAATCTCTCTGTAGATAAATAGTTTTGGACGTTACGTAGATAATATGGTATAGTTTCCGTAAGTGACTACTTGTCACGGTACCTTCTAGTAGAGAGGAGTGGCGTCATGCCACTTTTGACATTACCTGTCAAGCACTCAAAGTATCGTCAAAATCCGAGTGTGGTAGATGTGTATATTCCCCGTCCGGTTTCCGAGAGAGATCAGCTGGTCCTGCGTCGGTATTATTTCGACACAGTGGCGCAGCAGAGGCTACGTGCCGAGCGCGAGATTACTACCACGAGAGCATCCGGCGCTGCAGTACTCGTATTCATGTTCGCTGCTACTACGGCGTACTATTCGCCTATTCGATTACAGCACGCTATCATAGGCGCTGTACTTGTGGCGATTGTGCTAGTATGGGCTGCGCGGTACAGATGTGAGCGCGCGCGGCGTATGCTTGCGGTACTCGCTACCTACAGACGCGTCGGAGTATTTAGTGTCGAAATCGGCGAAAAGAGCGTTGGGACAGTGCATGCAACTGCCGGTGTGGCGGGTAAGATTACTCTTCTTGCACCTGTGCCGCGATTATTGCGCACCGCAGATCGTTTACATAGACGGTGCGGTGTGTCGCATGCGGCTCGCCTTACCGAATCGCTGGGGCAAGACTACAAGCGGGTCCACCCTGATCTTCACTGTGCAGTTGATGATGTGGTGGCGAAGTATGTACATGCGGCTCGCTACTATTACGAACAACTGGTCGATACGGATAAACCAACGCGTCAGGAGGTGATGCAAGCGAGCAACGCGATCGATGGCGAGATCTATGACACTCTCGCTGCAATCGAACGTGTATACCTAGTTTATTCCGGTGCGCTCTCTGCACAGACAGAGGGGTTGCGCCCTAAATCCTAGGTGTCAGTTGCCAAGAACTACGAGGAGGTAACAATTTCATCCACCCACTAGCTAGGAAGGAGAACTGCGGACTATACGTCTGCAGGACACCACCTCGTTCGTGGGTGGTGTTTTCTTTTGAGCAAAAGTTACATAAACGGCGAATGGTGGGATATACTATAAGTACTATGAGGGTGCGTATCGAAATTGACACAAAAACGTTTGTCCGATTTTGGCTAGTGATTGTTGGCCTTGTGTTGCTTGGGTATGCACTGTACAGCGCAAAAACAGCATTGATTGTTATTTCTACGGCAGCTTTTTTGGCTATCTGTTTGAGTCGGCCCGTAAATCGTTTTGTTGAATGGGTCCCAGGCCACAGTCGGCTTGGTGGAACTGCAGTAGTGTTCGGTTGTGTGTCACTTTTCCTAGGAATAGTGATTACTGCGCTCGTCCCGGCAATCGTCGATCAGACAGTCCGTGTGGCGAGCACTGTGCCGTATCTACTCGATAGAGCACAGGAGAGCTGGCCTGTGTTTAATGAATTTGTTGCGTTGTATCAGCTCGAAGGATATGTACTCAATGCGATCGACTCATTGCGTCAAAGTACCGATTCTTTTGCCTACGCGGCTGGTTCATCTGCCCTGACTCTCATGGGGTCATTTGCAAAATTATTAATTGCAAGTATCTTGACTTTCTTTCTGACCTTTTTGATGTTACTCGAAGGACCACGCTGGATTCGTTCATTATGGGACCTCTATGAAGATGTGCCCAAGCGCGAGCTCCACAAGAGTCAAGCGAAACGCATGCAAGCTGTTATCGCGGGGTTTGTTACCGGGCAAGTTGTGCTCGCGGGTCTTAGTGCATTAACCTCGAGCTTGGTGATATTCGCATTGCACTATGTATTTCCGATGGTTCCGCTTGGGTTGGTCTTGCCTGCTATCGCTATTGTGTTTGTGTTTTCATTGATTCCTATGTTTGGACCTATTGTTGCGGGCGTGTTCGTGGCAGGCTTGCTGGCATTTAGCGACATTGTTGCGGCGAGTGTATTCGCTGTGTTCTTTGTGCTCTATCAGCAGCTCCAACGCAGCGTCGTTGCTCCGGTTCTGCAGACAAAAGTAGTCGAAATTACACCTCTACTGGTGCTCATTTCTGTTGTCACAGGATACTACATGTTCGGGCTTGTTGGTGCAATCATCGCAGTTCCTATCGCAGGCTGCATAAAAGTCGTCGTCGAGGATTATCTTCATCACACCAAAAAAATGCGCAGTATTCACCGTTTTTCGGCTATTACATCGGTAAAATCTTTTCTAAAGAATAAGTAACACAAGTACCTAGGACGTATGGGTTGGGCGTGAATATTCCCATAATACGTGTGTTGGAGTGTCGCGCAGTACAATATGTTCGGCAAGTAGACTATCGCGCAGCTCGTCAGAGCGCTGCCAGTCTTTGTTTTCCCTTGCGCGGGTGCGTTCGATAATTTGCTGCTTGAGTTCATCTGAAATATCTGGAGTAGACTCTATGAGGCGAAGTCCGAGTAATGAATCGATGTGCTCGAGAAAACCTGTCAATGCATCGCGATCTATGCGCGAAGGCGGTGCGGCAAGCACGTCGCCGATCACCGTGTCGATAAATGCAAGCGCACCAGGTGTGTCAAGATTGTCATTGAGCACTTCTAGGAGCGCTTGACTCACGGCGTACGAGGGTGTGTGGGTCGAGGGTGCATCAACTGTGTGATGAATTTGATGACGGAGCGCTGCAGCTCGTCGCCAATTGTGTAGTCTTTGACTTGCTGCCTGTAGATTCTTGAATGTAAAATTACCTTCTGACTGGTAATGTGCTTGGATTACAAACATGCGGAGATCGTCGGGTGTATAGCCTTTTTCCTGCAAATCGTCGAGCGTGTAGCCATTACCTAGGCTTTTGCTTATTTTTGTGCCATTGGATTTGAGGTGATTCGCGTGGAGCCATAGATTGCTGAATCGTTGTCCACTTGCAGCCTCACTTTGCGCGATTTCATTGGTGTGATGAACGCGGATGTGATCTATGCCGCCGGTATGAATATCAATCGTTGGGCCGAGTATACTCATTGCCATAGCAGAACATTCTAGATGCCAGCCTGGAAATCCCATCTGGGGCGTGGTGGTTTCACTGTCTAGGATGTCGCGCGGCGTCTCCCACTGCATGTCGCGCGTGTGTCCTGTTGGGGTAAATTTCCATAGTGCGAAATCACTTAGATTGCGCTTTTGTTGATTAAACGCTACTCTCGCCCCAGCTTTTTGGGCGCCGACATCAAGACCAGCGAATTGTGCATACGCCGCAAACTTGCTTGTGTCGAAATAAATCCCATCGTCTATTTGATAGGTATATCCCTTTGTATGAAGTGTACGTACAAGCTCTAATTGCTCCGGGATATATTCGGTTGCTTTTGTGATATGTGTCGGTGGTATAAGATTAAGCCGCTGCATGCCACGTAGGAAATCCTCTGTATAGAACTCTGCAACCTCCCATGCGGTTTTATTTTCGCGTCGCGCACCTTTTTCTAGCTTATCCTCCCCTTCATCTTCATCGCTCGAAAGATGCCCCACATCGGTAATGTTCATAACACGCTCGACAGTGAAGTTGTTGGCCGTGAGTGTGCGAACCAAGATATCCCAGTAGATATACGAAGCCCAGTTACCTATAGTAGGATAGTCGTATACAGTAGGCCCGCAGGTATAGAGCGTGACTCGTGTACCAGATTGACTAGAAAATGGTTCGATGGTGCGGTGGGGCGTGTTATAGAATCTCAGCGTCGTCATGTGTTTATTGTACTGGTGTAGACGATGCAATGCAAAGAATGTGACAACAGATAGTAAATGTTATATAGTTGAGGTAAGGACTACTACTATTCGGGAGGATACAATGTCCAGAAAGCGTTCATCACGCTTGAGTCCAGATCCGCTGGTACTTGCCATTGTACTACTGGTAGTAGTGGCAATGATAGCGTACCTGCGTTTTGGAGATCTCATGAGCGCAGTGCCACTAATTGTGCTCATAGTCATAGTGTTTGCTATCTGGAAGTAATGATAGCGCCACGGCCCCAGCTTTTACGAGCTGGGGTTACTTTTTTCGAGGCATTTCGCGGTAGCCTCTATAAGTTCGCGCACTACTTGCTCATGTTCGTCGTAGACGCGGAAGCCGGCCGCATATTTGTGACCACCGCCACCGAAGTAGCCCGCAATATCTGCGCTAATTGGACTGTTAGATCGCAGTTTGCCTGTTTGTTTACCGTCGGGATATGATTTTATTGCAACCGCGATTTCTACACCGATGACTAATCGCATTTCATCGAGCACGAGTACGCTGGGGTTGTAGAGGTCGCTGAATTCTTGAATCTCTTCGAACGGTATTCGAATAAGCGCAAGCTTTCCGTCAAGGAAATACTCGATACGCTCAATGAGTCGGCCTTTATACTCTAAAATAGACTGAGGTTTTTTCATGAACTCGCGGCGTCGTTCTTCGATCTTCGCCACACTGGCACCGCGAGCTGTAAGCTCGCCCGCTGTATGGAATGATTCGGGGGTAACGTTTTGAGTTGTGAGACCCAATGTGTCTGCCTGGAGGCCTATCATGAGATGCTCAGCGGCCGAGGGGTTTATGTCCCATCCCGCGTGCATAGCAAGCCGATAGATCACCTGGGCGGCGGCAGGCGCCTCCTCGATTAACGCGACAGTGTCAAAGCTAAGGTTTGGCTCAGTCTCTGTATGATGATCAATGACGATAACTGGATGAGATTCTAGGTAATGTCGAACTCCGCGGGCTTCGAGTACTTTTGTCATTAGTACATCCGCCGCCGTATCCACAATGATTGCAAGGTCGGCAGTTGTGTCAAAATCATGTACAACCCTATCCCAGCCACGTATGTAGCGCATATACTTAGGGATATCAACTGGACAGTAAAGAATCACTTCTTTGCCGAGGTCGCCTAAGAGCTCTTCGAGCGCGAGACTGCTACCTAGACTATCGCCGTCAGGGTTTTCGGCTTGAATAACGATGATTTTTTTTGATTGCTCTATGAGGGTTTTTGCGGTATCAAACATTCTATCTATTGTAACAGATATCAATCACCTAAGTGTACAGTGTCAGGCAAGTTGTCGGACTCTGTCTATTTCATGGGCAAATGTTATAGAGCTGAGTACCAGCAGTGTATAGCACTACGATGCACTTGATAAAAGTATTGGTCGTACTATTACAATATCCGCCTACCCTCAAGGGCATGACTCAGAGTAATCTGATCGGCATATTCGAGGTCAACACCCACTGGTAGACCACGAGCGAGACGGCTCATTTTGATAGAGATACCCTGCTCTTCAATTTGACGCTGCAAGAAAAGCGCAGTCGACTCGCCCTCTACGCTCGAGTTTGTCGCTATGATCAGCTCTTCTACGGTATCTTCAGCAATCCGATTCAGTAGTTCGGGAATATGTAACTGCTCGGGCCCGATTCCGTCTATTGGGCTAATAGCTCCACCGAGCACGTGATATGTACCACGAAACTGCCCTGTTCGCTCAAGTGCGATAATGTCGAGCGGCTCCTCGACGACAGCTACGAGGGTTTTGTCACGTGATGGGTCTGTATAGAGTGGTGATATCTCTTGGTCGGCGTCTACAAGTGCAAAAGTTTTTGGGCAATATGACACACCGCTACCAAGAGCGGTAATCGCTCTAGCAAGTTTTTCATTCGATGATTGGTTTGCGCGCAGCAAATAATACGCATAACGCTCTGCGGTCCGTGCCCCCACACCGGGGAGCTTGCCAATTTCATCGATAGCAGTCAAAAGTGCCTGCGGCAATAGCTGTGACACTTTTAGATTACATTCCCGGTAGATTCATGCCGCCCATAAGGGGCTTCATCTTCTCAGCTGCGACTTCTTGGGCCTTTGCCATTCCGTCGCGAATAGCCGCTTCGAGCCAGCTCTCAAGCTCTTCGATATCTTCTAGGTCTACATAGTCTGGATTGATGCTAATGTCAGAGACTTTTAATTCACCATTAATCGTTACTTCTACTGCAGGGTCGTCTTCTTCGCCCCCAGCAACTGCAACAATTTGTTGCTTTTTTAGTTCTTTTTGAGCTTTACGGAGCTCATTGAGCATTTTCATCTGGTCAAGTGCCATGGGTGGTATTCCTTCCTCTAGTTACTACCTATCAGTATACGTTATTCAGAAGATATTTTATAGATATAGAGTCTGTCTGAGGTGCCGTGAGCAGTTGCGTTCGCAACAATATAAGTGGGCGCACGGTTAATCTTCGTACTGGCCTTTTCTGTTGCAATAATTTCACCCTCGTATGGCAGTGTGCTGTTTCTTGTTGAGCTCTCGGGTATGGTCGCGAGTTCGTTATCCTTATTATTGGCATCTAAAAACACACGATAAAACGCTTCTTCGTCGTCTGAGACTAGTACGGTTGCATTTGAATATGCATCAATGTTTCGTGCCATGAGCGCCGTATCATTATTAGTCATGTTTGCGAGCGGTGCGTAGTATCGATAGCCATGGAAATAATGGAACGCGCTAGGAATAATGATACATGAGAATAAAATCGCTGTAGGCACGAGTGCAAAAATTCTCGCATAGGGGTTCTGCGGGAATAATCGGTACCAGTATTGTAGAATGGTTGAAATCCCAATCGCTAAAAATAATGCTGTCGGTACAATAAGTAGCGAGAATAGACCCGGGTTTAACAAGATCAATGGCGTAAGAAGAATCGTCCAGGAAAAAAGTGTATAGCTTAGTACTGTGTGGCGTGCGCGCAGCAAGCCGTATGTACCAAAAAGTCCTATCGCTATCACGCTCATGCCAAATACAGGGGCCAAAAGTCCTGTATCTTTTGTGCTCATCGACGTCACGTCGCCAAGTTGAAGGCCAAGTAACTTGATATTATCAATCACATCAAGCGAAAAACTACTCGACATATAAAGGAGCTGTGGGAGTATTGCAGTATCTCGTAGTGTCATGAGTGCGACAGCAACTCCACTTATGAGACCGATGAATGCGCCCACACCCCACGCCGAGTTAGGTGTGCGGCGTACCAAGTAGCGAACCCGGGGGTGAAAGGCAGCGCCTATGCAAAATGCTGCGATGACGTATATGCTAAACGGTGTCAAGAGGCTGAGCCCAACGGTCAATGCGCCAAAAATGATTGCAATTGGGCGAAAGGAATTATTCGAGACTCCGCAGACTGCTACAAGCAGTAGCATGACTGGCCAGAATACGTGCATAATTTCTGGCGTACCAGTTGTAGCAAGAGAAATAAACTTCGCCGATACCACAATGATACCAACTGCTAAAATACTGGCCGTATGAGTAAATCTCCGACTTAACACGAGTATCAGGCCAACGATAGATGCGGCGCCCAGAAGTAACGAAGGTAACTTGACACTTAAATCATTGAGACCGAGGAGCGAAATAGATAACTTCTGTAGTGCGTGATACGGTAAGTCAAAGATGAACGCGCTCGAAGGGTTTGAGAGTGAAAGTGATGCGCTTGTAATGACAGATTGCCGCTCCATGTCGCTCAGCCCTCCAGATGTGTGAAGTGCTCCAGTGATCAGAATCGTAGCAATGATAAGCGATAAAATACCATAGCCAAGCCAAAATCGCAGTTTATAAAGAGTATAGTTTTTGACAGTTTTTTTCGCCATGAATATCTATTAGTATACTCTTTATTCGTGTTGTTTGTCGAGAGACATGAAACGTAGCCGCTCAGGATGGAAGTAGAGCTGCACCTTGCCTACGGGTCCATTACGATGCTTGGCGATAATAAGATCTGTAATATTCTGCACGTCGGGATTATCTGGTTCATAATAGCCGGGGCGATAAATAAAACTCACGATATCGGCATCTTGCTCGATACTTCCTGACTCGCGTAGGTCGGAAAGCTGAGGAATAGGTGGAGTACGTGATTCAACCGAGCGACTTAATTGGCTCAGCGCGATCACAGGTACGTTGAGTTCGCGGGCTACAAGTTTGAGGCCTCGTGAAATCTCGCTCACCTCTTGGACGCGGTTGCCATCGTGTTTGCCACTCCCCTGCATTAGCTGCAGGTAGTCTACAATAATAAGACCAAGCTCGTGTTCGTGGGCAACGCGTCGAGATTTTGTACGCATTTCAAGTACCGAGAGGCCAGGTTTGTCGTCGATATATATTGGCGCTTCGGACATTTCACCCATTGCATCGGATAGTTTCGCAAAATCATCGTCACTCAGATTACCGGTGCGAATGTTCCAGGCGTCAACACCAGATGCATCAGCAAGCATACGATCTACGAGCTGCTCTTTGCTCATCTCTAAGCTAAAAAATAGTACAGCCTTTTGTTCAATAGTAGCAACATTGTACGCCAAATTCGTTACAAGTGTCGTCTTACCCATCGCAGGGCGGGCAGCTAAGATGATCAGATCGCTTCTTTGTAGACCAGCAGTCATAGTGTCGAGATCTCGGTATCCAGTTTTGATGCCCCTTAGTGCACCTTTGTTTCTGTGCAATTCTTCCATGCGATCAAAGCTGTCGGTAAGTACACTCTCGATACTCACAAGATCCTGTTTAAGTGATTGATCACTTACACTAAACAACTCCGCTTCTGCACGACCTAATAATTCCTGTGTTTCATGTTCTTCGTCGTAACTAAGTTCTGTAATCTCACTACTTGCGTGAATGAGGCGTCGTCGAACTGCCTTTTGTGCTACAAGATCGGCATATGCTTCTGCATGCGCGGCAGTAGGTACGTAGTTAGTGAGTTCAGAGAGATACGCGGAACCACCTGCAATTTCCAGCTCATCTTTACGCTTGAGTTCGTCTGTGAGTGTCAACATATCGACAGGTTTGTGTCGCTCATATAGTCGTACCATGGCACCGAAAATCATATGGTGAGTTTTTTCATAAAAATCAGCTGGTTTTATGATTTCTGCAACATCAGGTAAAACTTCTTCATCAATAAGAATAGCGCCTAGCAGGCTCTTTTCGGCATCAACATTTTGCGGAGGTATGCGCGCTTGTAGTTTCTTGGTAGTAGAATTAGACATCGATCTCCTCTCCTCCGCCCATCATAGCAGCTATTTCTGCCGCTTTGCTATCTTTTGGTGGCGCGGTAGAGCCTATAATTTCGATATGTACATCAGAACCGGCACCTGTGTGCGCAAAGATTTCGCTTAGCAGCGGTCGATATTTTGCGCTATCGAGCTTTGTTTTGCTGAATTTGCGCCCCGAATATAGCACTACCCGATCATGCTGTACGTCAGGAGTACATCTCGACAGGATTGAGTACAGGGCTGTGTAGTGTGTTTTAGTGTATGCAAGGATCGCGTCCCAATCAAACGTACTGGCATCGAACGGAGTGAGCTGGCTAGGAGTAGCTGTCGACGCCGGTGTAGGATCAGTGAATGCGCCAGGCACTTCACCAGAGGACTCAACGACTGGTGAGTGTGTTGGTGGTGTAGGTCTTACAGTAGCCTGAACACTAATCACGGGAGCGGTGATGTGAGGTGTGGCAGGGGCGCTAGCTATGTGAGCGACGTTTTTTGGGCGCGCAACACTGCCTGACAAAAGAGTTACAAGGAGCTTCGTATCGGGATGAGACGAACGCGGAGTTTCCATAAGTCCCTCAAGTAAATGAACAAACTGGGGATGCGAGGAGAGCGCACGCGTGATATATTCTACGAGCTGAGTGGCGAGTGTCGCGGCACTGACACCCCGTGAAGATATGGCAGTAATTGTACTAATGATTTTCTCTGTACTGCGGGCATCCAGCGCAGCAAACAGCGAGGTGACCTCATCGGTTGTAGCGAGCCCTAGGGCATATTCTACGTCACGACGAGCGATGGTCGTATCTTCAAGTACGCTATGACGTACTTGATCGAGCAAGCTGAGGCCATCGCGCAAACTCCCGCGACTGCGCTCTCCAAGCAAATTGAGTGCATCCTTGTCAATTTTAATAGACTCTTTTTTTGCAATCTGGGATAAGTGTTGAGTAAGTACGCTGTGCTCTATGGCACGAAAGTGAAAACGCTGCGTACGGCTTACAATTGTATCGGGTAATTTATCAAAATCTGTGGTCGCAAGAATAAATACTATGTGCGCTGGTGGTTCTTCAAGAATTTTAAGGAGTGCGTTAAATGCTGGGCGAGACAACATATGCACTTCGTCTATGATATAGATCTTTTTTGGTGCAATACTCGGGGTTATGAGTGCTTTTTCTCGTAAGTCTCGCACATCATCTACACCATTGTTGCTGGCTGCATCAATTTCTATGATATCCAGGTGTTCGCCTTCATCGCTGTAGGGTAAGCCAGTGATTTCGTGGGCTAAAATACGTGC
Organism: uncultured Candidatus Saccharibacteria bacterium; assembly: GCA_937902295.1. GTDB lineage: Bacteria > Patescibacteriota > Saccharimonadia > Saccharimonadales > Saccharimonadaceae > Mycosynbacter. The sequence continues at coordinate 23,827 of CALGUM010000059.1, forward strand.
AATTGAAGTTTTTCCAGTACCTCGTGGGCCTGTAAGAAGGTATGCATGAGCTATCTGACCATTCTTGAGTGCACGCTCCAAGATTGCGGTGACATGCTCCTGTCCCACGATTTCACCGAGCCGCTTGCTGCGGTATTTTCTGTATAAGGCTTTGCTCATGTTTCCCTTCAACTTTATCTCTATTATAGCTTACTTGGGGTACAATAGAACGTCGTAACTGTTGTAAAACAATAACAAACCGAGATGATCTCGGGGAATTACAATACATGTGGGTCGTACGAAGAATCGACCGCGCTTTCGTCCTTTTGGACTCATCAGCATAACCGCGCAGTTATGAAGCGCTATGACACGCAGACAGGAGTGGTGATGTGCGCCAATGTATCTTGGCTCACAACTTAGAGCTACACAACTTCTCATCTACCATCATAGGCGCTTCTGTGCTCAGTAGGTACAGTCGTACCACTTTTTGAGTTCATCGCCGTGTTGCCAGCTTGCGATAAGGAGCTTGGCTGCAAGCTTTCGCATGTACGTAGTCAATCCGTCCCACGCGGCGTCCTCCGAAGTAGCCGTAGCGATCTCTGGTATGATCGATACCTCCTCGTCCCTCACCTCAACCTGCATGAGGCGTGCCCATCGCTCGGCGTACTCAATTACGTAGCGACCAAAAGAGGTCTTGCTGTGATGGTCGACCGCTTGTTTCCAGGCTTCTGGGTTAATCAGCGAGATGTCCGGAGCATTGGCGAGCACCTTCTCGGCTACTCTATGCCGAATATCCTTCATGTCGTTTGAAGGATTTGTGATTCGGCTGCGGCCATGTCGCACCTCGTGTCCTATCGATCTGGGCTGTGATTGAGAAAAGTTATACAACTTCCATCCTCTCTGTCTGCATGTCAAAAAACTCTCTTACGCACACACGGTGTGATGCGCAAAAGGCACTACCTATTTATTCATAGGTGCCAGCTAAATGCAATACTTTGAGGTGAGCATTAGAGTGCTGCTTCTACAGCGGCCCATGTGGCATCTGGATTATCTTCGGGGATAATAATAGTAACTTGGTCGCCAATATTGATACGGAAATATGTGACGCTCGCAAGAAGTATGCGGTATTCTTTTCCGCTTGCTTCTACGTAATATGCACCATCGTGCTGCACGAGAGTACCAATAATTTGACGTCGTTCTGTTGGACCGATTTGCTTGTAAATAAATCCACCATCGTCCGTGATTGTCAGTTTGAGCATATCACCTTCTACAAGCTTAGATTTGCTTGCGTAGTTGGCTGGTACGGGGTAGTTTTTCCCATCGGGTCCAATCATAATCTGGCCATCGAATACTCCTTCGACGACCTTGCCTGTTACTTCTTCTTGAGATGATCGTGGAGTGACAATTGTATCATCCTCACCTAAGATGCTAATAAGCAATTCTTTTGCAGCGGCCAAATTTGTTTCCGCGTCTTGGATCAGGGATTTGAGTCGCTTGACTTGTTTTTCTGGTAATTCAGACATATATCTCGCAGTTCCTTGTCTGTGTTTTTTATACTATTCTCCTCTATATATAGCGATTTATGCGACTGTTGTCAAGTTTATCACCTATTTCCACAGTAGATACAGGGGCAAAGCTCAAACTGTTGTTAATTTTGTTGTTGCTGAGTACGCTGAGCGTATGCTATAGGCGTAAAAAGTGTGACGTCTGTGACTTGTGACTTTGCGCGCGTACATTGATTTATGACTCGGTCTGTCTTAAGAACGTTATCAGTATAGAACTGCACTTGAACGTTACGGTCACGCTGCAACGTATCCCATATATCTTGTGTATCCTCGCCCCATTGACTTGCTTCGCGGCTGCCCAGCCTGAAAAGCGATGGTTTTTTTCTCAGTGCAGATACATGGCGCCCTCCACGTATACTTCCGGTGACGTAGTGCCATAAAACAACGCCATGACCATTTTCAGCATAGGAATAAGCTGGCGGTCGATGAGGGGACTTATGGCACGTGCAGTCACCGTATGAGATTTGTAATACGTCACCTTTTTTGTAGGTTTCTTGCAGCATCTCCG
>CALGUM010000060.1 GCA_937902295.1 uncultured Candidatus Saccharibacteria bacterium
CGGCTGGTGTGCAAAACGTGCAGTTCGATGTCACGCTTATGCGAGGGTTAGATTACTATACTGGCACAGTGTTTGAAGTATATGATATGCACGTAGATAATAACCGCTCGATGTTCGGTGGCGGACGATACGACGGCTTAGTAGGACTGTTCGGCGTAGAGCCAGTTCCTACAATAGGAATGGCTCCTGGGCTCACACCTACGCAGTTATTTCTAGAGTCACACAACCTGCTTCCTGAATTCGTATCAACTACAGACGTATGTATTGTAGTGCCAAGTAAAAACAGTCTCGAAGGCGCGCTGAGTCTCGCACGAAAGCTGCGCGAAGAAGCTGTCGGAGTAGAGGTGGATATATCTGGTCGAAAAATTGATAAGCAAATCAAAGCGGTGCTGAAAAAACGTGTGCCGTTTATGGTATTTGTCGGCGATGAAGAGCTAAAAACTCAACTATATACGCTCAAAGATGTTGCGACCGAGTACGAAGAGAAGCTGAGTATGGAGCGGATTGTGACGAAAGTAAAAGATTACCGCAAGCGAGGCATGCTCGACGAGATTGATGCATTATTCACCGAGTAATGTATATTCGGGGTAGCAAATACCTCTTACGTTTCACTCTCGAGGTGCAAACTGGTATACTGGTCAGAGTATGAAACTATCCACAAAACATCTATCCGACACACGAGTCGAACTCACTATAGAAGTGAGTAAAGACGAATTGAAAGATGCCGAATTGGTAGCACTTTCGAAAATTGCAAAAGAGATTAAAGTTCCTGGTTTTCGTCAGGGTAAGGTACCTGCAAGCGTAGCCGCAAAGCACGTCAATGGCGACGACCTTGCACAGCACACGCTTGAAAATGCGCTGTCTAAATCAGTCGCAGAGGCATTTACACAAGCTGGCGTCCAGGCACTTGACCGGCCTGAGGTTGAAGTGAAGTCATTTGTGCCAGGCGATTCACTAGAGTTTGTTGCTACCAGCGAAATTCTACCAAAGATTACATTGGGTGACTACAAAAAGCTCACAGCGAAACCAGAAAAAGTTTCAGTCACAAAAAAAGATGTGGATGAAATTATCGATCGAATCAAAAAAGGCTATGCCGAAAAACAACCTGTCGACCGAAAAGCTAAAAAGGGCGATGAGGCAAACATCGATTTTGTAGGCAAAAAAGACGGGGTAGCGTTTGAAGGCGGCACCGCAGAAGGCTACGATATTGTACTTGGCAGCGATAGTTTTATTCCTGGATTTGAGGATGGGATTATTGGTCACCAAGCGGGCGATACGTTTGATCTTGAGCTCAAGTTTCCGTCTCATTACCACGTAGAGGAACTCAAAGGCGCAGCAGTTGTGTTCACTGTAACGCTTAATGCAGTCAAAGAAGTCGTTGAGCCTGAGCTTACGGACGAGCTCGCAGCAAAAGCGGGGCCGTTTACTTCTGTCAAAGAGCTCGAGGATGATATCAAAGCTGAGATCACACGTCAGCGTCAGCAAGAGTCAGACGATAAACTCAAGGATTCGCTGGTGGGTGAATTAGTAGAAAAAAGCGAAGTGCCTGTACCAGATATCCTCGCGCAAGACCAAATGCGTTCTATTGAGCAAGACATGGTGCAGAATCTTATGCAACGTGGCTTGACACTCGAAATGTATCTCGCAGAGAAAAACTTCAAGGATAAGGACGCGTGGCTTGACTCCGAGGTAAAAGATGCCGCTGCTCAGCGTGTAAAAGCAGGTCTTGTCCTTGCAGAGCTCAGTAAAGAACTCAAGGTTGAGGCAACGCAGGAAGAACTGCTCGAACGCATGAACCAGTTGGGGCAACAATACCCTACAGAGGATCTGCGCAAGCAGCTCAAAACACCCGAAGCACAACGTGATATTGCAAATCGCCTTCTTACAGATAAGACAGTCGATAAGCTTGTTGAAATTAATACCAAATAATGGTATTGTAGACACACTCTCGGCTTAAGAGAGAAGGTGGCTATGAGTACGTTTCGTGAGATCGTACGAATTTCGGCAGGGCTCGTCCTTACGCTGGCTGCACAAAAGCACTATCACACAAAAAACTGGTAACACTACCGCACCTAAGGTGCACGAATGATATGAAAGTTGTGACCCTTAGCCGAGAGCACAACTTGCATAGTATAACTAGCACTCTATTGTAATGAGTGCTAGTTTTTTGTATACTAGCTATATGCAGAAACCTCATGATTATCTTGTTCCAACAGTTATTGAAAAATCACCAGAAGGTGAGCGTGCGTTTGATATTTACTCGCGCTTGCTTAACGAAAGGGTAATCTTTCTCGGTGAAGATGTAAATGAGCATACGGCAAATCTTGTAGTAGCTCAGTTGTTACACCTTGCATATGCTGATCCCGACAAAGATATTAAACTCTATATCAATAGTCCGGGCGGAAGCGTATACGATGGACTGGCAATTTACGACACGATGCAGTACATTACTCCCGACGTACAAACCATAGGCATTGGATTGCAAGCAAGCATGGGAGCGTTTCTTTTGAGTAGTGGCGCAAAAGGTAAGCGAGTCGCATTGTCCAATAGTCGAATCATGATCCATCAGCCTTCAAGCGGAACCCAAGGCAAAATTACAGACCAAGAGATTGCACTCAAAGAGGGGCTTTATCTTAAGCAAAAACTGAATGAAATACTCACAAAAAATACAGGTCAGAAACTAAGTAAAATCGAAAAAGACGCAGATCGAGATTTTTGGATGAGCGCCGAAGAAGCCGTAACATACGGTATTATTGATACTGTCATTACCAATCCAAAATCACTCTAGATGCCCGATGTGGTGTCATGCGCGATGACATCGTGATGGTGGTATAAGCCGCTGCGAGGAAGTTATAAATGTAACGCGAGTATGTTATATTGGAAGCATATGCAGTATTACGTATTTGCGTACGGATCTCTCATGGACGCCGAGTCTGCTCGTGTTACTCTCGGCTATACCCCGAATCTTCGCCCTGCGAGTCTGTCGGGGTTTCGAACCGCCTGGAATGTAGCGACTCGAATCAATGAAGGCCGAAACCTCGGTAGAGTTGCACTCTACGCGGACGGATCACCCTATGATGGTCTTCTGGTGCCTATAGGACTGGAAGCTGGCGAAGGGTATCATACCCAAGGCATGGTATTTCAGACTTCCGAAAGCGACTTGGACGCACTCGATGAGCGTGAAGTAAATTATGATAGAGTAGATGTCACACACGAGATAACCTGGCTCGATGGAGGGGCTCCTTCGGGTACACACCAAGTATATACCTATGTTCCTAAGCCCGCCTCGGTTGCTATGCTGCACGAAGCAGCCAAAGGCGGTATGAAGGTGGTCGTCACTAAATCATATCTTGATATCTTGCATCACGTAGCAGAGCGCTATGAGTATGCTGCGCCTTTAGTGATACCGGCACCCCACTGGCAAGTGCATGATGTCCGCCTACACTCATCCTCAAGTTAGAAAATGTGAGCCGGACGTAGCTAGCTCCTGTTAAATAGATTGACAACGTTGGCGAGTTGCTCAGAAGGAGTAATGGGTTGTTCTGGTGAAATTGCCTCATAATACGTAGGTGTATATCCGGCAATAATTTGTGAGAGCATTTCAGTGGCTATGTCTTGAACTTCCGAGAAACTAAGGGAATCTTCCCTGAATCCTTCGTGGCTGATGTCGAGATTGTGTCGAATGATATTAGCTTCGGCTTCGAGTTCGGGGTGCTCTGAGATAAATGTGTTTATCAGTTCTGTATAGGCATTACGGTAGATCTCTATGACTGCGTAAGAATGCTGATCGAAGTTAGGCCTAATAATGTTCGTCATACTGGTAGTATAGTAACACAATTATAAATATAAGTCAATTTTAGTTAACACGAAAACAGCGCTCGTGTCTACTATTTGTTAGCCAGACATCATGCCAAAACAATATAGCAAGAAACTTATATGCAAGTAGAAGCTGCTCATTATAGTATAAAAATACTAAGAATACCTTGAAATATTGGCTATAGTTGTGCATAATGGATATCAAGAAGCAGTGTAACTAGGGTTAGGTATGTCCAAGCTATGGCAGGCTATGAGGCATAACCCGTAGTAGAATCTTCGGCGCCAGATTCACAACCACTAAAACTAATCATGCGAGGAGCAATAGATAGATGGCAAAAACGTCACCTAATGGTACACAGCGTGTCTTTTTCACGGCTGATGATACTGCACTAGATATTCCCGATCTTATCGCACACCAGAAGAACTCATGGGGTGAGTTCGTAGAGACTGGTTTGCGAGAGATTTTTGCGGAACTTAATCCAATCGAGGATTACACCGGACAAAAACTTGAGCTACGATTTAAAGAGTATGCATTTCAGGAGCCAAAACATTCTGAACGATTTGCTAAGGAAAACAACATCACTTTTGATGCGCCTCTACATGCAAATGTTGAACTTACCAATAAGGTAACAGGTGAAGTCAAAGAGCATGAAATTTATCTCGGCGATTATCCTTGGATGACTGAACGAGGTACCTTCGTGATCAACGGTACTGAGCGAGTTGTTGTATCACAGCTGATTCGTTCTTCTGGAGTGTTCTTCACAGCTGACGCAACGGCTACTCAGAATAACTACGGAGCAAAACTTATTCCTGGCCGCGGAGCGTGGCTAGAATTCGAAACCGCAAGTAACGGTGCATTGTATGTCAAAATCGATCGCCGACGCAAATTGCCTGTCACGACACTCCTGCGTGCACTCGGTCATGGTAAGACAAGCGAACTCAAGCAGTTGTTTGCCGATGTAGACACAGGTGACGTGAATCATATCCAAGCGACACTCGATAAAGATACTACCCGTGGTAGCAACGAAGCGCTTATTGAAGTGTATCGTCGTCTCCGACCAGGTGATCTTGCTACTGTCGAGAATGCTCGTTCGATGATCGAACGCATGTTCTACGATTTTAAGCGATTTGACTATAGCCGTGTTGGCCGCTACAAGCTCAACCAGCGCCTTGGTATAGACTTGCCAAATACGACAGAAAACCGCGTCTTCCAGATGAGTGATTTGATCGCTATCATCAAAGAGATTATTCGCTTGAATAATACACAAGAGCCTGCAGATGATATCGATGCACTTTCAAACCGCCGTGTGAATCTTGTCGGTGAACTTGTTGCACGTCAATTCCGTGTTGGTATGCTCCGCATGCAGCGAAACGCCATGGATCGTATGAGTATGAGTGACATCGAAAACGTCACACCGGGTCAACTTATTAATGCCCGCCCAGTAGTAGCTGCAGTGCGTGAGTTCTTTGCCAGCTCACAGTTGAGCCAGCTTATGGATGAGACAAACCCTCTTGCAGAACTTTCTCACAAACGACGTCTCAGTTCGATGGGACCTGGTGGTTTGAGTCGTGAACGCGCTGGATTTGATGTGCGTGATGCGCACCCTACACACTACGGCCGACTTTGTGCGGTTGAGACACCAGAAGGTGCAAATATCGGACTCGTCCTGAACTTGGCTACTTACGCACGTATTAACGAATACGGGTTTATTGAAACTCCGTATCTTAAGGTAGTAGATGGCCGCGTGACAGATGAAGTTGTGTACTTGGATGCAGCCCAGGAAATGGGTGAAGTGATTGCCGACGCTGGTGCAGAGGTTGATGAAAATGGCAAGTTTATCGACGAGCGCGTCTCGGCTCGTATCGACCTTAAGCCAGGTCAGATTGACGTCGAAGATGTGACGTACATGGATGCTGCACACAAGCAAATTCTAGGAGCGCCTGCGAGCCTCGTGCCATTTATCGAGAAAAACCGTATCGACCGTTCATTGACAGGTACGAACATGCAACGACAGGCTGTCCCATTGGTTCGTCCAGAGGCGGCAACTGTTGGAACGGGTACAGAATCTTACGTTGCACGTAACTCGAGTCAACTTGTAGTCGCAGAAAACGACGGCGAAGTCATTCGAGCAGACGGTGATGTGATTGAAGTTAAGTATAAAGACGGTGTTAAGTCATACGAACCTATTCACTTCAAGAAAAGTAACGATGATCGCTCGATCAACCAGTCTGTATGCGTCAGTCGCGGCGACAAGGTTAAGCAAGGTGACATATTGATCGAAGGTGCTTCGGTGGCTGATGGTGAAATTGCACTTGGTCGCGACCTTCGCGTTGCGTTCATGCCTTGGGGCGGATACAACATGGACGATGCGATTATCATCTCACGCCGTGTTGTTCAAGATGATGAGCTCACAAGTATCAACATCAAAGACTATATGGTAGAAGTACGTGAGACTAAGCTTGGTAACGAGCAGACTACACGAGATATTCCAAATGTATCTGAGTATAGCTTACGTCACCTCGACGAGACCGGTGTGGTTCAGGTTGGTTCAGAGGTAAAAGCCGGCGATGTGTTGGTCGGAAAAATTACACCAAAAGGTGAGCAAGAGCTCAGCTCAGAAGAGCGACTCCTGCGTGCAATCTTTGGCGAAAAGGCAAAAGATGTTCGTGATACTTCACAGCGTATGAATAATGCAGGTGGTGGTAAAGTCGTCGGTGTGAAAATATTCACCCGAGAAGATGGTCATGAGCTCAAAGCTGGCGTACTCAAGCAGATTCAAATTTTTGTTGCTCAGACACGTAAGATTACTGTCGGAGACAAGCTTGCAGGTCGCCATGGTAACAAGGGTGTAGTTGCACGAATTCTCCCAGTAGAAGACATGCCATTCATGGAAGACGGTACACCTGTCGATGTGATCCTCAACCCACTTGGTGTGCCAAGTCGTATGAATATCGGACAGTTGTTCGAAACTCACCTAGGACTTGCTGCGCATGCACTCGGATACAAGGTAGCAACGCCAGCATTTAACGGAATTAGCGATGAAACAATCTCTGCCGAACTTGAAAAAGCAGGGTATTCGCGTGACGGTAAAGTGCAACTCGTCGATGGCCGTACTGGTGATCGATTCGAAGAGCGAACGACAGTCGGTGTAATGCATATTATTAAGCTACACCACATGGTGAACGACAAGATTCACGCACGTTCAACTGGTCCATATACAATGGTGACTCAACAGCCACTTGGCGGTAAGGCACAAAATGGTGGTCAGCGATTTGGTGAAATGGAAGTCTGGGCGCTCGAGGCATACGGCGCAGCAACAACCTTGCAAGAAATGCTCACCATCAAGTCAGACGACGTATACGGCCGTGCAAAAGCCTACGAGAGTATTATCAAAGACGAAGCGATTGTGGGGCCTAAACTCCCAGAGTCATTCAACGTCCTAGTTAAAGAACTACAAGGCCTTGGACTTCGCGTCGACCTGCTTGACGACGATGATGAAGTTGATGCCGAGCAAGTAATTGCTGCGGCGACTCCGGCTACAACCGTAGCTGAAATTCAGGAAGTGCCAAAAATTGCAGAAATCGACATAGAAGGCGACCTCGAAGACGGCGGAGTTTCATTAGAAGAAATTGCTGAAAGTGAAGACAAAATAGATGCAACCGCAGATGCGGATAATGAGGAGGAGGCGTAATATGTCACGAGTAGTTCCTGGCACTGGTATCGCAGATTTTGATGCGGTGCGCCTCGCAGTGGCGAGTCCAGACGACATCCACAAGTGGAGTCATGGTGAAGTAACGAAGCCTGAAACTATCAATTATCGTACTCAGAAACCTGAGCGCGATGGATTGTTCTGCGAGAGAATTTTTGGCCCAATTAAAGATATCAACCCGCACGATAACAAGCTTAAGGGTGTGCGTAGTCGCGAGGCTGCGATCGATAAAAACGGTGAGCTTGTCACTAAGAGTATCGTACGACGTGAACGTATGGGTCACATCGAGCTTGCGGCACCTGTTGCGCACATCTGGTTCATGCGTGGTACTCCAAGCGCAATGAGTTTGCTACTTGGCATGACAGTTCGAAATATCGAACGTGTGGCGTATTTTGCTAACTACGTGATTCTGAACGTAGACATCGAAAAACGCGATCAGTTCCTTGCAGATCTTGAAGCTGAAACAGAAGCTGGCCGAGCGGCTATTAAAATTCGTTACGAACGAGATGCCGAAGCAGAAGGTGCAGATGTAAAAGCACTTGCCGAAGCGCAGAGCCGTGAAGTTGAAGAACTGAACGAAAACTACACAGTGCGAAAAGCGCAGCTCGACAGTCTCGTGAAGTATGCACTCATCACCGAGACAGACCATCGAAACCTCCCAGAAGAGTACGATGAGATCGTAGAAGTGGGAATGGGTGGAACTGCAATCAAGCACCTGCTTGATGAAATTGACCTACCGGTGCTTATCCGAACGCTTCAAGAAGAAGTTGAGTCGGCTAAAGGGCAGCGTGAAAAGAAACTCCTCAAGCGTCTTAAGGTGCTTGAAGGTATGGAAGCCGCGAATATTAAACCGAGCAGCTTGGCGCTTACGGTACTTCCAGTCATTCCTCCGGACCTTCGTCCGATGGTACAGCTTACTGGTGGGCGATATGCTACCAGTGACTTGAATGATCTATATCGACGTGTCATCAACCGTAACAATCGTCTCAAAAAGCTACTTGATCTCAACGCACCAGAAGTGATTCGTCGCAACGAAATGCGTATGTTGCAAGAAGCCGTTGATGCATTGATCGACAACTCTGCCGCACGTGGTGGACGAGCAGTTAATGCAACAGGTGGTCGACGACGTCTTAAATCTTTGAGCGATATGCTCAAAGGTAAGCAAGGTCGTTTCCGCCAGAACTTGCTTGGTAAGCGAGTAGACTACTCAGGCCGTAGCGTGATCGTAGTAGGTCCTGAGCTAAAGATCCACCAGTGTGGTCTTCCTAAGCAAATGGCACTAGAACTGTTCAAGCCATTTGTCATTAGCTGGCTCCTCCGAAATGAGCATGCGCACAATATTCGTTCGGCTACCCGTCTTATCGAAGGTGGCGAAGCAGTAGTATGGGACGCCCTTGACTCAGTGATTGAAGGCAAGTACGTGCTTCTCAACCGTGCACCGTCACTGCACCGTCTAAGTATCCAGGCATTCCAGCCTAAGTTAGTCGAAGGAAAAGCTATTCAACTTCACCCACTCGTGGCCAACGGCTTCAACGCCGACTACGATGGTGACCAGATGGCAGTACACTTGCCACTCTCTGATGATGCGCAGCGTGAAGCACGTGAGTTGATGAGTGCAACAAATAACCTGCTCAAGCCAGCTGATGGTAGTCCAGTACTCAACATCGGACAGGATATCGTACTTGGTAATTACTATCTCACGTACGAAAAACCTGCAGCACAAACAAAAGAGCGCAAGGCATTTAGCTCTGTGTACGAAGCTGAAATGGCCTACGACAATGGTGTGATTCAACTACAAACACCAATCCGCGTATATGCGAAAGGTGAAATCCGTGACACCACACTTGGACGAGTATTCTTTAATGAGATTCTTCCAGAAGATTTCCCGTATGATGATAGTGTACAGAACAAGAAGCAACTCAAAAAAGTGCTTGCTAAGGTATTCCTGAAATACGGTGCAGAAGAAACGGCTCGTACCGCTGACCGTATTAAGGGACAGGCGTTCCGATTCGCAACAATCGCAGCGGTGTCAACTGGTAAAGATGACTACGTGAGTTTCGAAGAAGTGAATGAGTTCGTGGCAGAGGGTGATGCAAAAGCAGCACTCGTGTCAGATCAATTCGACGAAGGGTTGTTGACAGAGAATGAGCGATACACTTTGACAGTCAACGCATGGCGTCAAGTTGACAATCAAGTCACAGAGTTCCTTCGTAACCAACTTTCGAGTATGGACACCAGTATTTCGGTGATGGTGAACTCAGGTGCTCGTGGTGACATCAGCAACGTCAAGCTCGCAAGTGCGATGATTGGTATTCAAGTCGACGCGACAAACCGTGAGATTGAGCTCCCAATTCGTTCAAACTTCAAAAAAGGTCTGTCAAGCCTCGAAGCCTTCGTGGGTACTCGTGGTGCACGTAAAGGACTCATTGACACCGCGCTTAAAACCGCTGACTCCGGTTACTTGACTCGACGACTTGTAGATGTGTCTCAGGACGTATTCACAGTCGAAGATGAAGCGGGTGATGATGAAGGGTATACTATCTTCCGTTCTGAAACAGAAGACACGATGATCGACTTCGGCAACCGACTCGCTGGTCGCTATACTGCACAGGCTATTCCAGGCCATATTGAGGCAGATGTACTGATTTCGCGTGAAGTTGCTGATGCAATTGATGCAGATGCTTCTATCACAGAAGTCAAGATTCAGAGTGTTCTGTCTACAAAGAATCTCCGAGGTATTCCTCGCAAGAGTTACGGTATCGATATGGCAACTGGTCATCTTGTTGGCAAGGCACAGCCTGTCGGCGTAATCGCTGCTCAGTCTGTCGGTGAACCTGGTACACAGCTTACACTGCGAACCTTCCACAACTCTGGTGTTGCTGGTGGTGACATTACGCAGGGTCTTCCGCGTGTTGAGGAGCTGTTCGAAGCTCGCTCACCAAAAGGTCAAGCGTATATAACTGAAGTAAGCGGTCTTGTTGACATCTGGGAAGATGGTAAGAAGTACATCGTGCAAGTTACACCAGACTCTGGCAAAGTTGAAAAAATTTCGCTCGACGGGCGTAAGCTTGCAGTCAAAGAAGGCAGTAACGTAAAAGTTGGTGATGTTATCGCGACTGGCGATGAGGGCTCAGCGCCACTCATAGCACCGTTCGATGGTGTGATTGAAGCGACCGACGAGACAATCATCATTGCGGCAAACGCTAATGCTCCATCACGATATGAGATTCCTGGTACCGCCCAGCTAGTAGTCAAGGCAGGTGACACGGTGCATGCAGGTGATCGTCTTACGATTGGTTCTTTGAACCTGCACGATCTCATGCGGCTTAAAGGTACTGAGGCTACACAGCGCTACATCATCAACCAAGTGCTCAATATCTATGCAGCACAAGGTCAAGATGTGGCAGATAAGCACCTTGAGATTATCGTGCGTCAAATGTTCTCACGCGTACAGGTGGAAGAGCCTGGTGAAAGTACATTTGTCACGGGCGATATCGTCTCGAAAGCTGCTGCTGTAGAAGAGAATACGCGACTTGTTGCAGAAGGCAAAGAGCTCGTTGGTTATACTCAACTACTGCTTGGTATCACAAAAGTTTCGATTTGGTCTGACAGCTGGCTTTCAGCTGCATCATTCCAAGACACGACTCGCGTGCTTATCAGCGCAGCGACGAGTGGTCGTGCAGACTACCTCGGAGGCCTAAAGGAAAATGTGATCATCGGTCGCAAGATTCCTGTAGGTACTGGTGCGATTGATTATGATCACGAAGCAGAAGTGCTCGTGCCAAGTGAGACTGACTTCGAAGAAGTCTCGCTCGATTCATAGTTAATTTTATAAAGATGCGGCACAAAAAGCCTCCTAAATAGGAGGCTTTTTGTATACTACTCCAAGGAGTGACTCCCTTGCGTAAAATCATATTTTTTGCTATACTTGCCAACAGAGTTTCCGCTCTTTAATTTGTTGCCGAGAAGAATGTGTACACGACAACAGAAGTATAGAGCATGACACAATGCGGATATGCTGAATCCAAATTGTACATAAGGTCGTTTTTCTGACCAAAGAGTAATTTAAAGGAGAATTAATGCCAACAATCAATCAATTGGTGCGAAAGCCACGCAAGACTGCTGTCAAGAAGTCTAAAAGTCCTGCGCTTGGCCGTATTCACAATGCACTCAAGGTGCGCTACTACGACCAGAGCGCTCCTCTTAAACGAGGTGTGTGTATTCGCGTCACAACAAAGACACCAAAGAAACCTAACTCAGCGCTTCGTAAAGTTGCGCGTGTCCGTCTCACAAACAACCAAGAGGTATGGGCCTATATTGGCGGAGAAGGTCACAACCTCCAAGAGCACGCCGTGGTACTAGTACGTGGTGGTCGTATTCCAGACCTTCCAGGTGTCCGCTATCATATCGTGCGTGGTGCACTTGACTTGCAAGGTGTAAGTGGACGAAAACAAGGCCGATCAAAATACGGCGCAAAGAAGGAGGATAAGTAGTCATGCCTCGTAAAGTAACCCGTAAACTACAACGCGATCTTAATCCAGATCGTAAGTACCAGAGCGTACTCATACAACGTCTTATCAATAAGTCGATGCTAGATGGCAAAAAACTTGTTGCAGAGCGAGCTGTCTATGCAGCACTTGAACAAGCAGCAAAAGAGCTTAAAAGCGAAGATCCACTTGCTGTATTTGAAAAAGCACTCAAAAATGTCGCACCAAACTTCGAAGTAAAATCTCGTCGTGTTGGCGGCGCAAACTATCAGATTCCGTTCCCAGTCCAGGGGCACCGTCAGCTACACTATGCGTTTAGCTGGCTTGTACAAAGTGCACGCGGACGAAAGGGTATGCCCTATGCGCGACGTTTGGCTCTCGAAATCATCGATGCCCATAACGAAGCAGGCGCTGCATACAAGAAAAAGGAAGATACGCACAAAATGGCAGAAGCCAACCGTGCATTTGCACACTTTGCTCGTTAGAGTATGTGCGACCTTACAGAAAATCCCTTCGCTCAAGAGGGGATTTTCTGTTACATGATTTAGAGATAAAGCATTGATGATGCGATGAAAAGGCCCGTGCCTCCGAGGAGCCATCCACCAATAATGTCGGTAGGGAAGTGGGCACCCAGGTACACGCGCGATACGCCGATTGAGGCAATCATGAGAGTAATTAATATACCGGGAATAAGTAACATTCCCCCCGTGGCGAAACATAGATATGCGACAAGTCCATAACATGCAATTGTCGCAGCGGCATGGCCGCTTGGAAAACTGTATGTCTTGAGGCGCATTGAGGCTGCATAGAGTGTTGCGGGTCGCTGCCTGCGGAGTACAAACTTGAGTGCACTCGCAAAAAGAGCTGTTATACCAACAGTAATCGCCGCAAGCATAAGTTGCCATTGTCCCGAATATTCAGCGTAGAGTGCCGTACTTCCCGATACTGCTAGGGCGAATACTGGCTGGCCAATCAAGGTCATGTGGCGAAAGTGGGTGCGCCAAGAGGGTGGCAATTCCTGAATTTTAAGGATTACCGTAGCATCAAATTTTTGTATGGAGCTGCGCATACTACTCAGTATACCTTCGAAAGGCTTTATCGGGTAGTGTGACCACTACTCATGCTTGACGCATAAAACAGCTGTGTAGATGGCATTGCAACACCGTATCTGGTATAATACTGTTAAGAGCTATTTTTTATGGAAAAAAATAGATGAGTAATTAACGAAGAAAAGGACAATACGCGCCACCATGGCTACCAAGAAATTTGCACTAGATAAATATCGCAACATCGGTATTATTGCACACATCGACGCAGGGAAGACAACAACAACCGAAGGTATTCTTTATCGCACCGGACTCACACATAAAATCGGTGTGGTTAAAGGTGATGGTGACGGTGCAACCACTGACTGGATGGCGCAGGAAAAAGAACGTGGTATTACAATCACTTCTGCTGCGGTTACAGCTTTCTGGAAAGACCACAAAATCAATATTATTGATACACCGGGTCACATTGACTTTACTGCCGAGGTAGAACGTTCACTTCGCGTACTCGACGGTGCGGTGACTGTATTCGACGGCAAGATGGGTGTAGAAGCGCAAACTGAGACAGTGTGGCGCCAAGCAAATAAGTACGGCGTGCCACGTGTATGTTTTATTAACAAAATTAACCAAACCGGTGGAGACTTTTATAAGAGCCTCGAGACCATTCACACACGTTTGAGCAAGCATGCACTTCCAGTGCACCTGCCAATTGGTTTTGAAAAAGAAATCAATGGTGTGGTTGACCTTGTAGACATGAAGGCGTATGTATACGATGACTATGCAGACCACGAACTTCAGGTGAGTGAAGTCCCTGCAGATATGCTCGAGAAAGCTAAGCATGCACGCTCACTCCTCGTAGAGGCAGCGGTTGAGGCTGATGATGAACTAATGAACAAGTTCTTTGATGGCGGTGAAGAAGCTATCTCTATAGAAGAGCTCAAAGCGGGCCTACGTAAGCGCGTCCTCGCTGGTGACTTCTTCCTCGTGACTGGTGGTGATGGCCGTGGTGTGATCGTAGAGAAGGTGCTTGACCTAGTAAACGACTATCTTCCTAGTCCACTTGATGTCGATGCAATTTGGGGTACAGATCCTAAGACCGGTGATGAAGTATCTCGCAAGCCAAGTGTCGACGAGCCAATGTCTGGTCTGGCATTTAAGATCGCAACAGACCCATTTGTCGGTAAACTAATCTTCGTTCGTGTATATAGCGGTAGCCTAAAAGCAGGAAGCTACGTACTCAACACTATGACAGGCGACAAAGAACGTGTTGGTCGTATTGTTCGTATGCACGCAGACAAGCGTGAAGATATTGATGTGATCGAAGCAGGTGATATTGCGGCAGTTGTTGGTTTGAAGAATACCACTACAGGCGCTACGCTTTCAGACCTTACTAAGTCAATCGTGCTCGAGAGTATCGATTTCCCTGAGCCACCTGTATCAATTGCAGTTGAGCCAAAAACAAAGGCTGACCAGGAAAAAATGGGTATTGCGCTGGGGCGTCTGTCTGACGAAGACCCAACATTCCGTATTCACACTGACGAAGAAACTGGCCAGACAATCATGAGTGGAATGGGCGAGCTACATCTCGACATTCTTATTGACCGCATGAAGCGTGAATTTAACGTCGAAGCAAATATTGGTGAGCCACAAGTTGCCTTCCGCGAGACGATTAAAGGTACCGCCGAAGTACAAGGTAAGCATGCTAAGCAGTCCGGTGGACGAGGTCAGTTCGGTGATGTATGGGTGCGTTTCGAACCGAACGAACCTGGCAAGGGCTACGAATTTGTTGACCTCATCAAAGGTGGTGTTGTGCCACAAGAGTATCGCCCGGCAGTACAAAAGGGAATCAAAGAGACACTCGAAAGTGGTGTTATCGCAGGCTACCCGGTTGTAGATGTTAAGGCAACGCTTTACGATGGTAGTTACCACGATGTTGACTCATCTGAACTCGCATTTGGCCTGGCAGGTAGCTTGGCTGCGCGTGAAGGTGTCAAACAGGCAAAGCCAGTACTCCTTGAACCTGTCATGAAAGTAGAAGTTACGACCCCCGAGGAGTTCATGGGTGATGTGATTGGTGACCTCAACGCACGTCGTGGTCGCATCGATGCCATGGAAGATCTCCAAGGTAACGCAAAACTCATTAAGTCGTTTGTGCCACTTGCAAGTATGTTTGGCTACACGAACGACCTACGCTCAATGAGCCAGGGTCGCGCAGCGAGTACGATGGAGCTTGCCAACTACGAAGAGGTACCACCGAACGTAGCGCAGGAAATTATCGAAAAGCGCTCGAAGTAGCATATTGCTACATATCGAAAAGAGAGCATGGTACTGTACTGTGCTCTCTTTTTTCGCAGTCGCTTGATCACTGGATTCGCTATACTACAGCTTCAAAAACTTTGATACTTGGCGACGAATGCATATAATAGGATATGTACGCTCGGCGCATGCAGTAATGAAGAGGATATTCTCGCTCTTTACTGTTTGCCCGCGACGCTGTATAATACTAGGTATACGCCGTGGAGTCTTTTGTTTGAGACAGCCCGCGCGAAAATTATAAGTAATAGGAGAAATAATCCCACATGGCAGATTTCGATCGAAGCAAGCCTCACGTCAACGTTGGTACAATGGGCCACGTCGACCACGGTAAAACAACACTAACCGCTGCAATTTCACACGTTTTGTCAAAAAGACTACCGAGTGATGTAAACCAAGCACGTGATTACGATCAGATTGACAACGCACCAGAAGAAAAAGCACGTGGTATCACCATCGCTTCTTCACACGTTGAATACGAATCAGCAAATCGTCACTATGCTCACGTTGATATGCCAGGACACGCCGATTATGTTAAAAACATGATTACTGGTGCTGCGCAGGTTGATGGTGCAATCCTCGTAGTTGCTGCAACTGACGGACCACTCCCTCAGACTCGCGAACACGTACTTCTCGCAAAGCAAGTCGGTGTGCCTAAGATCGTTGTATTCCTCAATAAGATGGATATCGCTGATCCTGAACTCGTAGAGCTCGTAGAAATGGACATCCAAGAACTTCTTGCAAAGAATGGTTTTGATGAGAATGCTCCGATTATCAAGGGTTCTGCAGTAAAAGCACTCGAAGGTGACGCTGAGTACGAAGAGGCTATTATGGAGCTTGTCAATGCACTTGATGAGTACGTACCAGAGCCAACACGTGATATGGATAAACCATTCTTGATGCCTATTGAGGATGTATTCTCAATCAAGGGTCGAGGTACCGTTGCAACTGGTCGTATCGAACAGGGTATCGTGAATCTTAACGATGACGTAGAAATTGTTGGTGTTCGCGCTACACAAAAATCTGTTGTTACAGGTATCGAAGCATTCAAAAAGAACCTCGACAAAGGTCAAGCAGGCGACAACGCAGGGCTTCTCCTCCGTGGTATCGAACGTGATGACATTGAGCGTGGTCAAGTACTTGCAAAACCAGGTTCTATCGATCCACATACAGACTTTGAAGCTGAAGTCTATATCCTTAAGAAAGAAGAAGGCGGACGCCACACACCTTTCTCTAAGGGTTACAAACCACAGTTCTACTTCCGTACAACTGACGTAACTGGTGAAGTTGAACTTCCAGCTGACAAAGAAATGGTTATGCCGGGCGATACATTGACATTTACTGTAAAACTTCTTGCACCTATTGCAATGGAGCAAGGTCTTAACTTCGCAATCCGCGAAGGTGGCCGTACAGTTGGTGCCGGTGTTGTTACTAAGATTACTAAGTAATTACGCACGCGTCACAACAAAATACCTCGCTCATGAGCGAGGTATTTTATATCTTAGGACACGCTACATCAGGGCGATGTTGATGATGTAGTGACGTTATTCTATAAAAAAGTGTTCCCGCCCCTTGACTCACGACATTCGTGAACAAGGGACGGGGCGAGGCTAGGTGCGGACATCTTCCTGTGTGAATTCTAGGTTTGCGATCAATGAACCGCGCCCGAACTCGATGACGTACAGATTTTCGAGCGTTGCCCTAACATCTTCAATACGCACCTTCAGTTCATGGATCGCGTCTTGCGTAATCCTACGGAGGTCGAGGTTGAGGGTTGGATGATCCTCTCGATCGACATGATTCACCCGGAATTCTATCTCATTGAGTTCCGGGTTGTGGCGCAGTGCTGATTCCGCCGCGTCGACAATGAGTCGTACTGTGCGGTTTTCAACACCTTTCGTCTTCGCATTCTTGTCTGGAGCCATGATGGTATCCATCTGCCATGCGCTCACCCTAGGCGGAGATATCTGTGAGGTCTTCTTCGTAAAGGGGATCATCATACAGGGGTGCTCCTAGCGTCGTGTGTCGCATTGTTGCGGCACAAGTATTTACTATATAGATATATTGACATAGAGTCAATATATTGCAAGTAAGGCGTATCTTTGGTATACTATGCAAGTATATTAATTACCGTAACAACTCATTTGTGCTATGAGATGATATATCACAAGAGAGGTTATGCGGTCGCACGGGAACGCGTTTAAATCCCAATGGAGATTTATTTACCTATGGTAAAAAAAGATGAAGGTTTGCGTATTCGCATCCGACTCAAAGCCTACGATCATAAAGTAATCGATCAATCGGCAAAACAAATTATTGATACGGCAACGCGTACGGGTGCAGATATTGCTGGCCCAATTCCATTGCCAACCCGCCGCAGTACGTTTACGGTTGTTAAAAGCCCACACGTATACAAAAAGGGCGGTGAGGCATTCGAGATGCGTGTACATAAGCGCCTTATCGATATCACCAATGCGTCTCCAAAGACCATCGATAGCCTGCAGAACCTTAGCTTGCCAGCTGGTGTTGATGCAGAAATTCGAATGTAGTCTACGTATACACCTAAAAACGCTCCGTCTCGGGGCGTTTTTAGGTGTGATATACTGATAGTACTTATGGCAAAACAAAAATCAAACAAACACCGCACCTACGCGCGCAACCGTCCTGTGGTGAGTCGTAAAGGTTTAGAGAATGTATTTGAGCCAGATGGAGTCTATCTATTCAAACTCGTCGCGGTAACACTAGCTGGTCTGATGTGGCTACGAATTGCCGATCCATTTGTGGTGGCGAACGTGATTACATTTGGGGCGTTTCCTGTCGGAGGTTTGATTGCACTACTGATGATAGCGTGGCTTGAAAAAGCGCAGTTCAATCGTAAAATTCTATATGCTGTACTGACTGTCGTTACAATCATTGGTTTTTTCCTAGATGCTGGAATAGTCTTATAGGCACTTTGCTATAATAGACAGTATGAAAAGAAAAAAGGTGGGGCGTACCGAAACAATTCGCCAGTGGGTACTTGCGCATAGGCGATTGCTTTTCGTGTGGGCGCCAGGGGCAATTTTGCTTCTGCTCCTGCTTATACAACTCGCGTATCCCGGTGACAGGCTCGTGCCGATGCAGCGTGTTGATGAAGTGTCGTATGGGTTCGCTAAGAAAGATTCTGTAATCAAATCGTTGGATGATCGCTACAATAATACGTCTGCTCAACTCTACTTCGGCGAAGCTAAAAAACCCCAGTTCACACCAAAGCTAAAGGATATTGGTTTAGCGGTAGAGAATGATGAGCGAATCCAGCAGCTCACATATCCTTGGTACTGGCGTATAGTACCAAGCTCAATTGTATGGATGCATTACCTGAGTGATGTTAAGCAACCGAATTATCGCCAAAGTGATACAGCACTCGAACGCTACCTGGTGTCAGAGCTAAAGGGGAGCTGTGAAGTGGCGCCAAAAAATGCCACCGCAAAGATTGTGGGGGCAAAGGTAGTAGTAGTCCCAGGGCAAGATGGTGGTGTATGTAAGGAGCAAGATGTACGCAAGACACTCAGCTCCTTAAGGCCGAGTCTACCGAAACAGCCACGCGTGCGCATCTCCATGGATCCGCGACCTGCAGCTCTACGCTCACCTGACGTACAGCCAATTGTCGCCACGCTTAACGACAAGCTCAGTGCGCCGCTACCACTACAATATGACAATGCGACGCTAGAAGTACCGGCAAAAGAAGTTGTGGAGTGGCTTAGTTTTAGTGTTGAAAATGACACGCTTGAGGTGATAGTAGATCAAGAAAAATCAGATCAATACCTCCACTCAAATCTCGACGATGCACTTGCGCGTCCCGCTGGAGTAACAAAAGTGTCGACGCAAGATTTTGTAGAAGTGTCACGCGAAGATGGAGCGCCAGGCAGAGCGATCGATACCAATGCAACGCGAGTGCATATTGTGGAATATCTCCTGGCGAAAACCGACGCTATTCCTGTCGGTGTTGCAAACGTGGAGCCAAAGGTTGAGTACACGAGGAATTATAGCAACAGTGACACAGGCCTTTCGGCGCTCATGAAGCATTATGCAGATACTCATCCGGGCACGTATGGCGTATCGCTTATTGAGCTCGATGGCAAGCGACGACGCGCCAGCTTTAATGACGCTAGTAAGTTCACGACCGCGAGTACCTACAAGTTATATGTTGCGTTTAGTACGCTTAGGCGTGTGGAGTCTGGTGAGTTTAAGTGGTCTGATCAGATCGCAGGTGGACGTAGTCTTGAGCAGTGTTTTGAAGATATGATAGCAAAATCAGACAACCCATGTGCCGAGGCATTGGTGGCTAAGATAGGGTACCGGCCTATCACGCAGGATGCGCATACGGTCGTGAGTACAAACACGACATTTCTCGATACAGAAAGCTATAAAACAACCGCAGGTGACCTGAGTACATTCATGGCATCACTCGCCACGCGTCAAATTCCACTTCGATCAGATAGTATCGACCGACTGACAAGTGCGCTTGGGCGCAATGTATATCGTCAGGGAATCCCTGCAGGTGCAAACGGTACAGTAGCAAACAAGGTTGGGTTTCTCGAAAGCTTCTTGCATGACGCCGCGATTGTTTATAGCCCAAGTGGCACGTATACGCTGAGTGTTATGACAGATGGAAGTTCGTGGGCGAACATCGCAGAGCTAACACGAGAAATCGAGAAGCTGAGAAGTTGATAAAATGTGAAACCCGCCGTAGTCGGAGGATCTCACATGAGCTCAACTCCTTTCGGGCGGGTTAGTGATGTTGTTCCGTCAGGACTCGTCGCATTCGTCGTGCTCGTCGATGACCCCGGCAGCAGAAGCCTTGTTGTGAAGCACGAACGACATGATCCACAGAAGTACGCCGACAAAGCCAGTCACGAGAAACGTCGGCGCAAACCAGTCAGTATCGACATGTGGCTGCGAGATGGCCGTTTCCGTCAAGTAGACAAGAGATGCAGTCGCGACGAGCAGCATAGCGAGACCAAAGCTGAAACAGATCTTTGCGCTGGATGCGAGCTGATTCTTGTACGAGCGGGCATTCTTCCTCTTGATAATAATACGAGAAATGTCCATGACGCTCCTTTCGAAGTTGTAGTGCACAGGGTTTCTGTGCGCTATCGTCATTGCATAACTTTAACATTAAAAGAATTAAAAGTCAATAGACTTCTCACCTCGCTTATGCAGTCCTTCTAGACTTGACAAAACCCCCGAACCCCTGCTATAGTCAAAAGGTTACTTTTATGTACAATAAATATCAAGTTACCTTGGTGAATCGATAGGTCCCGACGACGAGATGCGTCTTGTCAGCAGGGAAACCAGCGGTCACCAAGGATTTTAAGTGGGAGAATGAAGGCAATGAAAGCACTTCTCGGTACCAAAATTGGTATGACCCAAATCATTGGCGAGGATGGACGTGTGACACCAATCACACTCATTCAAGCTGGCCCTGTGACTGTGACTCAGGTAAGAACTATCGAAACTGATGGTTACAACGCAGTTCAAGTGGCATATGGTGCGGGTAAGAACCTGAGCAAGGCCGTGGCAGGACATGTTAAGTCTGCCAAAGTGACTCCGAAGCATATTCGGGAATTTCGCGTCAAAGAACTACCGGAAGGTCTCAAGGTAGGAGATGCGATCGATGTAAATACGTTTGAACTAGGTGAGTTGGTTCAGGCGACAGGAACATCAAAAGGAAAAGGTTTTGCCGGTACGGTAAAACGACATAACTTTAATACAAGCGCAAAGTCTCATGGTGGCAATGGCGTGGTTCGTCGAGTCGGTTCAATCGGTTCAATGTATCCACAAAAAGTCTTCAAAGGCAAAAAGATGCCGGGCCGCATGGGTCACGATCAAGTGACCGTGAAGAACTTGGCAGTCGCGTACATCGACGCTGAGTCTAATCTCATCGGTCTTAAGGGCGCAGTACCTGGACCTCGCAAGGGACTTGTAGTTATCGGAGGTAAGGCATAATGGCTGAGACTACAGCAGCAAAGAATGCAACCCTTCCAAAGGAAGTATTCGCAGTAGAAGTGCCTAATCACGATCTACTTAAACTCGCGTATGATTCATATCTCGCGAACAGTCGCCTCGCAAGTGCAACCACGAAAACTCGTGGCGAAGTGCGTGGTGGTGGTAAAAAGCCATGGAAGCAAAAGGGTACAGGTCGAGCACGTTTCGGCAGTACTCGTAACCCTATTTGGCGCACCGGTGGTATAGTATTTGGCCCTCGTGGCAACGAAAACTACACCAAGAAACTCTCAAAGACAAGTAAGCGCGTTGCGGTGAAGCAAGCACTGACACTTGCAAACGAGGCAAAGAAAGTTGTTATCGACGACATTAAGACGACCGGTAAGACAGCTGAGATTGCCAAATACCTGGATGACAACAAATTCGCTCGTCGGGTTCTCGTGGTGACAGAAAAGACACCTGAGCTACTCCGTGCAACAAATAATGTCCAGCGTGTAAAATTGGTAAGTCCGACGTATTTGAGTGTGTTTGATATTTTGAATGCAGACACTATTGTGATCAGCACAAAATCTCTAGACTCTATCAAGACGTGGCTTACAGGAGGAGAAGCATAATGACACTCATTAGCATCATCCCGCGCCCAACAGAAAAGGCGTATACACAGATTACAGATAAAAATACCTACATCTTTGACGTGCCACTTACTGCTAACAAACAGCAAATTGCTGAAGCCGTAGAAGCACAGTTCGAAGTAAAGGTCGCAGGTGTAAAGACGCTCGTGCAACAGGGTAAAGCCGTTCGTTTCTCTCGAGGAAAAAATCGCTATCCTGGTACAACTAAGCGAAAAGACACGAAGAAGGCATATGTGAAGCTTGCCGAAGGCAGCGCTATCCAGGTCTTCGAACAACCTGCAGAAAGTGAGAAGAAGTAATGGCTATTAAGCAATACAATCCTACCACTCCAGCCCGACGTGGTATGACAAGCCAAGACTTGAGCGAAATCACTACTCGAAAACCACTGAAAAGCTTGATCAAGACAAAAAAGCAAAATGCAGGTCGTAACAACCAAGGCCGCATTACTGTACGGCATCGTGGTGGTGGTGTTAAACGCCACTATCGCTTGCTTAATCATAAGCTTGCCGATGGCTTGCAGCTCACTGTTGAAGAAATCGAATACGATCCAAACCGTTCTGCGCGTATCGCTCGTGTTCGTGATCAGCATGGTTTGTATCACTACATCCTTGCAGATACTCAGATGCAAAAAGGCAAGAAAATCGAATCTGGCGTTGAAGCTCCAATCGAAGCTTCGAACCGCATGCCGTTGAGTCGTATCCCGGTTGGTACTCAGATCTACGCGATCGAGCTCAAAAAAGGGAAAGGCGCTCAAATGGTTCGCTCTGCCGGTGCAAAAGCACAGTTGATGGCAAAAGAAGATGACTACGCACAGATTAAGCTCCCATCCGGAGAAGTCCGTCGCGTACGTCTAGAGAATGATGCGACTATCGGAGTTGTTGGTAACGTACAGCACCAAAACGTTAAAATCGGTTCAGCTGGACGAAATCGCCGCAAAGGTATTCGTCCGAGTGTCCGTGGTGTTGTTATGAACGCAGTAGATCACCCGCACGGTGGTGGTGACGGCGGTCGTCATGGTAGTGGTAAACCACCACGTACTCCATGGGGTCAACTCACACTCGGCTATCGAACACGACGTCGTAAAGATACAGGTAAACTAATCGTCCGCAGTCGCCATGATGCGAAGAGGAAGAGGTAATATATGAGTCGATCACTGAAGAAAGGTCCATTCGTCGACTTCAAGCTCGCTCGTAAAGTGGCGGCGCTTGGCCCAGACGATCGCACGGTCATTAAGACATGGGCACGTGCAAGTACAATTACACCAGACATGGTAGGTCGCACAATCGCCGTACACAACGGACGTGTGCACGTACCAGTGTTTGTCACAGAGAACATGGTTGGTCATAAACTCGGTGAGTTTAGTCCAACACGCAAGTTCCGCAAACACGGTGGAAAGGATAAGAAGTAATGGCTACTACACAGACAGTACGCGCCTACATTAAAGGCATCGATATTGCACCACGAAAAGTGAGCATTGTCGCAAGTCTTGTGCGCGGTCGAAGTGTTGCAGACGCATTTGTTATCCTTGACCACACACCTCGCCGTTCAGCAAAAGCAGTGAAAAAGGCTATTGCCTCTGCTGCTGCCAATGCGAGTAACAATAATGGTCTCGACAACAAGTCGCTTATGATCACAACACTAAGCGTCACGGCAGGTCCACGCCTCAAGCGTTTCAAACCGCACATGCGTGGCATGGCTCTTCCGTTCCAGAAGAAAACTACTCACATTCTAGTGGAAGTATCTGGTGTTGAAAAACCGAAGAAGAAACCAGCTGCAAAGAAAGCTACTCCTGTAGCACCTGAACCAGCTATGAAAGAAGAGGAGAAGTAAGATGGGACAAAAAGTAAACCCAATCAGCTTCCGTCTGCAAGTTCATAAAAACTGGGATTCTCGCTGGTTTGCTAACAAGCGTGACTTCAGCAAGTGGCTCGCAGAAGATATTAAAATACGTGAGTTGATCGAGAAGAAATTCTCATCACGACCTACGATACATCGTATCGAGATCGAACGCTCAGCAAACCAAGTTACTATTACTATTCACACAGCAAAAGCTGGTGTAGTAATTGGACGTGGTGGCGCTGGTGTGCAAGACCTCAAGGTTCAGCTCGAGAAAATCTCAAGCCTGCCAATCCGTATTAATATCGAGGAAGTAAAACGTCCAGAACTATCTGCAAAACTTGTTGCAGAGAATATCGCTCGACAACTTGAACGTCGTATTAATTTCCGACGCGCAACAAAGATGGCGGCTCAAAACACTATCAATGCAGGTGCCAAAGGTATCCGTATCGAGGTTGCTGGTCGTCTCAACAATGCTGAAATGGCTCGCCGCGAAAAGACTATCGAGGGTTCTGTGCCACTTCATACGATTCGTGCGGATATTGATTTCCATTCAGCTCGCGCGATGGCAGCTGGTGTCGGTATCATCGGCGTAAAGGTGTGGATCTATAAAGGCGAAAGGAGTGATAAATAATGTTGCTCCCGAAGAAAACGAAGTTTCGCAAGGCATTTAAAGGCAAAAACGATGGGAATGCTACACGTGGCAACTACATCGCATTTGGTGATTATGCACTTCAATCACAATCTAATAGCGACATTACAAGTCGCCAAATTGAGTCAGCGCGACAAGCAATGACTCGTCACATCAAACGTGGTGGTAAGATTTGGATTCGAATCTTCCCGCATGTTCCTGTGTCTCGCAAGCCCGTAGGTCTTAAGATGGGTATGGGCAAGGGTAACCCAGAGTTTTTTGCAGCAAAGGTGAAAGCCGGAACTGTAATGTTTGAAATGAAGGGTGTTGATGAAGAAATTGCACGTGAAGCGATGCGTCTCGCAGCTCACAAGCTACCCGTAAAAACTAAATTCATCAAGCGAGAGGAGGCATAACTATGGCTAAGACAGCAAAAGCGACACACGCCAAGGATGCAACCGAAGTGAAAACAGTTGAGCAGCTTCGCGAAGATCTTGCTACAAAACAGCAGGAACTTATCGATGCGCGCCGCGGTCTTGCAGCCGGTGAGTTGCAAAACCCACGTGTGATCACAAAAACTCGTAAAGACATTGCACGTCTTCATACTGCTATCC
This sequence comes from uncultured Candidatus Saccharibacteria bacterium, assembly GCA_937902295.1. Lineage (GTDB taxonomy): Bacteria > Patescibacteriota > Saccharimonadia > Saccharimonadales > Saccharimonadaceae > Mycosynbacter. Next base: position 25,071 of record CALGUM010000060.1, read on the forward strand.
GAGCAGGTGAGACTGCAGAGAAGGGAAATAAGTAATATGGCCAAGACATTGACCGGTATCGTGACGTCGGATTCACGAGATAAGACCATCACCGTCACTGTAACTAGTCGTGAAACGCACCCTATCTACGGCAAGCAGTATACTGTCAGTCGTAAATATTCTGCACACGACGAAAATAACGAGGCAAAGCTTGGTGACAAGGTGCGCATCGTAGAGACTCGTCCAATTTCAAAGACAAAGGCGTTCAAGCTTGATATCATCGAAGAGAAATCTCGTGGTGCGGTTGAGTTGATCAACGATGTCGAGGAGGTTGCTTCGTAATGATTCAGCAAGAGTCTCGCATAAAAATCACTGACAATAGTGGTGCGAAAGAAGCATTAGTGATACGTGTACTTGGCGGAACGCGTCGTCGTTTCGCGGGTGTTGGTGATATTGTAGTGGTTACAATCAAAGATGCGAACCCGAGTGGTAACATCAAGAGAAAGACCGTACAAAAAGCCGTCATCGTACGTACACGAAATCGTATTAACAGAAAAGATGGCTCGACAATCGCATTTGACGACAATGCCGCGGTGATTATCGGTGACGATAAAAATCCAAAAGCAACTCGTATTTTTGGCCCAGTTCCACGTGAACTGCGTGACCAAGGGTATGCGAAAATTATCAGCTTGGCTCCGGAGGTACTCTAATATGGCGCGGATACGAAAAGATGATATTGTAAAGCTCCTCAGTGGTAAACACCGTGGTCAAACAGGTAAGGTACTCGCTGTACTTCCAAAGCAAAACGCAGTCCTCGTCGAAGGCGTTGGTGTAGGAAGTCGAAAAGCGAAACCGAGCCAGTTTAACCCA
>CALGUM010000061.1 GCA_937902295.1 uncultured Candidatus Saccharibacteria bacterium
GCAGATTTATGAACATTTGGCTGGTGATAATTCACGCGTCTTGCCGAGTGAGTTTCTGAACTCTACGCCTCCAGGCAGAGGTTCTGGTGAATTTACACTTGATTCAGATAACGTTATTACACAAAAGTTTGGCCGACCTTTTGGCACTCACGCACGACTGTTTACTGTCGGCTCGTATAAAGAGGCGTCGATTGGATTAGACTGCCATCATAGTGCGCAATCTGTGGCCGAGAATATGCTTTCGCATATGAAGTTAGCGAATGATGACCTACTACTGCTTGATGCAGTCGCGGGAAACGATATTTTTGGTAATACGTTATATTTGCAAGACATGCTAGTGTTTGTCGTCAAGCCAGAGCGTGAAGGCGTCGATGTATTTATGCGGTTTTATGAATTGGCACAAAAAGCTGGTATGGGTGAACGGGTATTTGCGATTGGCAATCAGGTTGCAACGAAGCGCCAGGAGCAATTTTTGCTGGATACTATCACAAAAGAACACCTACTAGGGATGTTACCGATGAGCGAAGAATTGATTGACGCGCGGCTCGATAACGAGCCAGTGTCACTGGCGCTATTAGGTGAACGTGAGCGTGATGTGTTTGCGAGCGTGAGTAAAAAAGCTAACGAATTGCACCGAGCACCAGACTATTATTACGACGCAATTGTTGAGTTGCACAAAAAAATCGCTGCCGAGGGTTGGGTGGCGGGTGCATACCGTAGCGGCATGGACGACCAAATTGATCCTTCGTACGAGGTGAAATAACACTATGGTCACCCCTCCCCTTTTACGGCCAACATTGCCGGACAGTGTGCAGCTGCTCTGCGATGCTCCCGAACAACTCTTTTCTGTGGCTCAGTATGCAAAAGGACCAATCGCATTACATTTTCCAGAAATTGCTAGTAGGAACGCGCGACAGTTCCAGCAAGAGCTAGATGCTATTGGTGTACGGGCGCGTGTATTTGCGGCGCATAAAGCCACGGGTAGTTTCGATATCATCGCAAATCTGCGTGATGTCTGCGGCGTTGATGTGGCAAGTTCGGCAGAGCTTGCCTCGGCACGTAAGGCTGGTTTTTTGGCAAGCGATTTGATTGCGACTGGTCCGAAGCCAACTCAATTTTTAGCTGACCTTGCAGTACTTGGTATTCCCATTATCGTTGATAGTCCTGAGGAACTGGAGCGTCTGCAAACGGTAGCAACCGACAATGTAGAGGTGCTGTTGCGGCTTTCACGCACGATGATTAATGCAGACACAGTCACGAAACGTAGTCGATTTGGGATGGACGCAAAAAGTTTCGCGTCCGCACTTACATTACTGGCGCACATGCCACACGTCAAACTTAGAGGCGTAGCATTTCATCTGGATAGTCAGTCTGTCGTTGAGCGCGTTACAGCAGTACGACGCGGTATGGGACATCTGTTGACGCTGCAAAACAATTTTCCTGCCGCAAACGTGCTGGATATTGGTGGTGGTTACGGCACACACTATGGCGTGTCAAAATACGATACGGACGTGTTCGAGGCGACGCTTAGGCAGGCAGTGCAAACTGGGGATTTGTCGTCGCTCACGTGGCAAGGTCATGGCTATGGCCTATCGAACGCACATGGTCACGTGACGGGTACATTGCATGGCTTCGATATATCAGCCGAGCCATATGGTATCGAACGCCTACGAGAAACACTTTTGGCCACAGATGTGTCTGGCTATACACTCGCTGCAGAGCTGGCAGATAACTTAGTGGAAGTGTGGCTCGAGCCTGGGGCAGCGCTTTACGCCGATGCTGGCGCGCTTGCTGCAGAAATCATGGAGGTGCGAGAGCTTGACGGAGACACTATTGTTATTGTCGATGCGCACAGAAATCAAGTTTGTTTTGAAAATAATGAAGTATTGGCAGACCCGATCCTTATCCGAAACACCACACATAGTGCGACACTAACTGATTGTTTTATTGCTGGTCATTTGTGTGCCGAGAATGATTTTCTTACCTATAGGAAAATCCATTTTGATCACCGCCCGCAGGCGGGCGATATTTTGCTCTGGTCACATGCGGGTGCGTATCGCATGCATTTTAGCGCATCGCAAGCGATCGGTCACTCTTTGGCGAAGCAGTATACATATCAACCCGAAGCACGAGGCTATACGTTAGTAGAAAGTACACAATGATATACAGTGCAATAGAAGAAATCATTGGCAATACTCCTTTGCTTCGTATTGACGCATCACGGTATGGAATCGAGCATACGGATATTTTCGTGAAACTCGAATACCTTAACCCGTTTGGCTCGATAAAAGATCGTACAGCAAACGCATTGCTAGAAAGTGTTGAGACGAGCGGCGTCGAGCATGTGATTGAAAGTTCAAGTGGCAATACAGCGAAGGCGCTATAATTACTCGGCAAGCGCCAGGGATTGAATTTAACAAGTGTCACGAATCGCATCAAAATACCCGAGGTAGAGCAGTTTTTACGTTATATACAGACAGACATTGTTGCACTTCCCGGGCGCTCTGAGTGCCCCGACCCAAACGACGCTGATAATGCACTCAACACTATAGACCGCCTGTGTCGTGAAAACCCAGGTAAATACGTGCACACATCACAATATAGTAATCGTGCTAATACGCATATACATGCCACCACCACTGCACAGGAACTATACGAGGACCTGCCACATATAGATACGATTGTTACAGGCGTTGGTACGGGTGGATCGAGTGGTGGCTTAATTGAGTTTGCTCAAAAGTATGACAAAAGTACAAAGCACATTGGGGTGGTGGCGAATCCGTCAGATTTTTTGCCAGGCATCCGCACAAAAAATGAACTATTTGAGACAGAGTTGTTTGGAGCTGAGCAGTTTGATGAGCTTCGCGAAGTAACATCGCTCGAAGCACTTGAGGCGCTCCAAAAGTTGGTGATTCAAGAAGGTGTACTGGCTGGTCCAACGACAGGGGCAAATTTTGCAGCACTACTCGCCTACTTGCAGCAGCACGATACACTGCGCGATGACGGGCAGAAAAATATCGCTGTGTTTATCGCGTGTGATCGACTCGAGTCGTATATGTCATATATCATGAAACGTCAGCCGGAATTGTTTGGTGCTACGCTCCATAGTGATGTGTATACAGCGACTATAGTGGACGAAGAAACAGATGATCTCACAGTGTCGCCAGATGACGGCGTGCAAGATTGGATTGCCGCTTCCGGGATACTAGTAGTGGATACGCGTGGCGCGAAACCCTACGGTAATTTCCGTATTCCTGGCTCGATCAATTACCCAGAAGAATTACTGAAGGAAGTGCTGGAAACCGGTATGCCATTTGCGAATCAAAAGGTGTTATTCGTGTGCCCCACGGGAGATCGTAGTTTATATTTAGCGAAAACTTTACGAGGCCGTGGTGTCGAGTCGTATAGTTTGGCTGGTGGATTGGTGGCGTGGCGAACAGCCAGGTTGCCACTCGAGAGGCGGGCGTGACACTTATCGACATAGTACACTACCCTGCACTCGCCGATTCCAACGTCTTGCATTTTGACGCCTCGGCGGCGTTTCCAATTCACAAATTGGTGCTGGGCGATGTGGTCAAGTTTTTGTCGACAAACGTAGGAACACACGGCAAGGCAAGTTATGACTGGGCACAGGACGCAAGTGCGGAATATAAGCGCACCAAACAAGCCGTGGCAACATTCATCAATGCCACCGAAGAGGAGGTGTTTTTTGTTGCGAGCGCTAGCGAAGGCTTACGAATCATACACAATAGTATGCGTAGATCATTTCCTGAAGGGGTCGTGTATTCCCCAGAAGACCATTCAAGTGTAACAAGTGTAGTTGAAAAAACACAAGCCTTAGAGCTATTGTCGTACGGACCAACAGGTCGGTACGATGTATCAAATATTGCGAGGAATGAGGGAAAGGCACTCGTGTATGCGACGCAAGTGCACCCATTGTATGGCAGTGATAATAATATCAAATCAATCAGGGAATTATTTCCTCATAGTTTTTTGATGGTCGATGCGTCACAGGCAATCGGGCGGACATCTGTTGATGTCGCTGCGATGAAATGTGACGGGCTTACCTTTTCGGCACAAAAACTCGGCGGGTTACCAGGCGTCGGGATAGTATATATTGCCAAAAAGCACCACGAATGTTTACGCGAATCGATAGAACCGCATACACTACCAATGCCTGCAATTGTCGGATTGCGCTCAGCAATCGATGTGTTGCAGTCGTATGGCGTGCACAAAATCGATGCCTACCTAACACGGTTGACGGAATATTTTATATACCAAGCGATGGAACGCGTACATGGCATTAGCTTTACAAAAGGCCCAGCGCTCAGCGAGTATAGCTGTAGTGGCAATGGTATCGTATCGTTTCGAATAGAGGGCTATTCATCACAGGACGTGGCGATGATTTTGAATAACCAAGCAATAAATGTTCGTGCAGGTGACCACTGCGTGGATGCGAATGCAGTCGAGCGCGATGTGGTGCGTGTAAGTTTTCATGCTTACGCCGATACGGTAAGTATCGATCGGCTGGTGTCTGCGTTAGCTGAGCTATAGTATGGTTTTGTGACTCGTTGTAGTGAAGTGTTCACAAAGAAAATCCTCAATAATATCGAAGATAGTAGGACGAATATCTGTGAGAATTTTCTGCTCGTCTTTCGTAAATTTAGAGAGTACAAAAGCGGTCGCCTCCATACGATCGGCGAGCTCTGTCCATATACCAACACGAACACGCTTGTAGTCTGCTCCAAGGTGGGCGTTGAGCGATTTGATCCCATTGTTGCCGGCATCACTCCCCTTGTCTCTTGTACGGATTGTACCGAGCGGGAGGGCGATGTCATCGTGGATTACGAGTACATCGGTAGTATTAATTTTGTAAAAATCTAGTAATGCCCGAGCAGACACACCGGTGTCATTGTAGTAAGTGGTTGGTTTGACGAGTAATACTTTTTCGTCCGAATAGGTGTATTCTGCTACGTACGCTCTAAACTTAGGCTTTTCTGCCCAGGAGACTCCTACCGATTCGGCAAATGCATTGAGCATATGAAACCCGACATTATGACGCGTGTCGTGGTACTGTGAGTCGGGATTTCCTTGGGCGATGATAAGTTTCATGTATGAATATAGTATACCGTAGATAATACCTCGGCGTGCAGTGACGGCTATGTATCTAGTGAAGCTTCTTCTTGCTCGAGTGCTTTGGCCTTTTTGTAGGCTTTTGTGACTGGAGCTTTACCTTCTTTGATACGCTGTCTATTGTTTTTGACTTGCTTTTCGTCGATAAAGCTAAACTTAATCGGAGTACCCGCATAGTTGTATGTTTCGCGTACAAGCCGCTCAAGATACCGCTTGTAGCTCCAGTGGACAAATTTAAGGTTGCTGCCGTGGATTACAAACCATGGAGGCATGGTGTCAGTTTGGACTATGTAGCGAAGCTTGGGGTGAGTATTTTTGAGGCCAGACGGTGGATGTGCTTGAATCGCTTTTTGCAAGAGGTCATTGAGGACTCGAGTCTTTGTCTCTTGATTGCGGCGTGCTTCGATATCTAGCGCAAGGTCAAATATCTTAGTAACATTTTGTCCGGTCACGCTGCTGGTAAAAATCAGCGGTGCCCACGGGACAAATTTGAGGTGGCGGCTGATGCGGGGTGCGAGCGCATCGCGTGTGTAGGCATCTTTTCCTTCTACACTATCCCACTTGCTAATAACCACGACGAGGCCTTTGCCTGCTTCGGCAATAATGCCTGCGAGTCGCTGGTCTAGGGCAACGCCGATTTCATTTACATCGATAAGGAGTAAACATACATCAGCTTCTTCAACGGCTTGTAGTGTGCGCAGGACACTAAATTTTTCGATCCCCCGCTCTTGTTTGCCTTGACGTCGTACGCCTGCTGTATCGAGCAGTTCGATAGTGCGCTGACTATATTTAATTTGTGTGCGGTTGACATCACGCGTGGTGCCGGCGATGTTGGCGACGAGGGCTTGCTGCTTGCCACCAAGAGTATTAAAGAGATGGCTTTTGCCGACGTTCGGTCGACCTATGAGCGCAATTCGAAATATATCATCAGCTTCTTGCTCTGTGCGGCGAGGGATCTCGTTTACTACTGCATCGAGAAGGCTGAGTGTGCCGCGATTGTGCTCGGCACTTGTCTGTACCATTTGTTTGATACCAAGACGACGAAACTCATCTGTACCCATGCTCCCCTTGAGGTCACTTTTGTTGAGTACGAGGATAACTGGTTTTTTGCTCTTGAGTGCTTTTTTGGCAACAATGCGATCGTGGTCAGATACGTACATCGTACTATCGACGACTACGAGTATCACGTCAGCGGCGACAGCTGCCTCTTCGATCTGCTCCTGAATACTTGCTTCAAATTCGTCGTTGGGGTCCTTCATGCCTGCGGTATCGACGAGCCAAAACTGAAATCCGTCATGCTCGACACGTCCGAGTACGTTGTCACGGGTGGTGCCGGCTTCGCGAGCGACGATCGCCTGCTGAGCGCGTACCATACGATTAAAAAGCGAACTTTTGCCGACGTTCGCTTGACCGATAATAGCTACTGTAGGGAGTTTACTTGCCATGTAGACTTAATTATACCAGAGGTGATAAAGATTTGCGAGCATAAGCAGGGTGGCACGTGTTCCGCATCTACTAACCTGTCCCGACTTCCCTTCAGCGGGTCCACGCTTGCCATCCGCCACTATTAACGAAGTAGCCATAAGATACCGAACGAGGGTATCCGATACCCGTACAGGCTCGGGCTGTAGTGGGGCTTATCGATGAGTTAATCTCTTCAAGTCCGGACAGAGAACTGTAACGAAAATTTGCACGGGAAGCGCTCTGAGCGGTAATACCAAAGCTTTCTACTCCAGAGCTAAGGCTCGGGCCAGTGCAA
>CALGUM010000062.1 GCA_937902295.1 uncultured Candidatus Saccharibacteria bacterium
CGAAGTTTTGCGATGATATGTGTGATGTCGATGTTAATGCTTCGCAAGCGAGTCACATGAGTGACGTCGTTTGCTCCTACTGCTATGAGTACGAGATCCGGCTGCAATTTCATTGCTTTTTCGAGTTGAGTTTCTCGTACATCCCGCACGGTGGCGCCCGAAACAGCCATATTGGTAAGACGGACAGTATTGCGGTTCGCAACGTATTGCGATGACCTGACAGCAATGCTATTGTTGTACGCCGCACCCTGCCCGATACCTGTACTGTCCCCGAGCACCACATACACTAGATCGGGTCCTTGCCCGTATTGCTGTTCACCTCGGGAGATATCAGAGATTGGAACCGCTTTTCCGCTGAAGGTAATGAAGAGTACTACGATTACAATAATAGCTAGGAGTAGTACCAAAAAAACTAACAGTACGACGGAGGTGTAGTGTAGAACAGGAACCATATCTCTACACTATAACAGCCATATGGGCTCTACGTTCTTCTATTACAAATAGCTTGTTCTACCGATGAGTCCAAAGTACACCTTCATATACGAATAGGTGAGTAATAAATTCTGTTTGCCTTCTAACCCCTTTCCTGCACATACATACAAGAAAGGGGTTAGAAGGGGCGGCTTCACGGAATGGTTACCGTTCGGACTGTACTTTCACTTGCCGCCTCTTGAGCCAGGCGAGTAGCGCTGATACGAGGGATGGTGCGCTCGCGCTCCCAAATGTCGACCAGCGTTTCGACTCTGCTGCCAATCTCACTTTGCAGCATATCGAAGGTGGTCTTCGGGTTGTCATCGACAAGTCCCTGAAGTAGCCACCACGCCCAGGCAACTGCCCCTGCGTTTGCCACGAAATCTGGAATTACGCAGATCCCTCTGTCGTTCAATTTGATCTCGGCTTCGGGAGTCGTGGCGGTGTTTGCCGCCTCTACGATCACCGTTGCCTGCACCTCACTCACATTGTCGGCCCTAATTGCGTACGACATGGCCGCCGGTACAAAAATGTCCGCTTCGACAGATACGATTGCGCTACGGTCAAGTCTCAGTACCGAGTCAGCGACCTTCGAGCGGTCAATTTCTCCATACTGATTACGTGACTTTAGCAACTTGGGGATATCAAGTTGGCCTTCCTGAGCCCACAACACACCTGCAGCGTCGGCGACCTCAATCACCTTCATGCCCGCCTCGTGGAGGTACCACGCGGCGCCGCCACCCATCGTGCCGACACCCTGAATTGCCACGGTGGTGTCTTCAATGTTCCAACCCTTGGCCCTGGCTACGGCAAGACAGCTCTGCGCCACACCGTAACCGCCCACCACGTCACCGAGTAGCCCGCCGCCAACCGGTGCATTCAAGCCGGCTCGCACGCGACGTAATGTCGCCTCCTGATCGCTTGAGCGACTAATTGCCGCATGATACGACTGACCCAGCCCCAGCTCGACGAAAACCTCATCGATCAAATGCTGTGGCACACCCAAGTCTTCGGCCGTCACCCAGTGAGTGTCGAGAAATGGTCGCACTGCCGTCATGAAACGGGTCAGCACACCTTTGGCCTCCGGATCCTTCGGGTCGCAATCAATGCCACCTTTGGCGCCACCAACTGGTAAGTCGTAGACCCCGGTCTTCAGTGCCATTCCCTTGGCGAGGTCCTGGACCTCCTCTAGGGTACATCCAGCTCGCATGCGTGTACCGCCGGTACACAGCCCCGAAGTACCGAGACTGTCAATGACTAAATAGCCGGTCTTGCCGGCTACCTTATCGCGCCATTCGATCTCCAGGTACGGTCTGTACTCTTCTGCAAAAGGCATTGTTCCTGCCCCTCTCAATTTCAACGTCCAACTCCGATTTGAAGCCTGGGGAGGATTATAGTTTATTACTACTTATTACACAATACTTATCCAATATTGTCATACCATGGACGACTCATATGCACACTCAGGTCAATGTTATAAAGTAAGGTGCTTGGCAACATGTGCTGCATTGATGCCATTTGTTAAATTTCTAAATCCCATTTGTTGCAATACATGAATAGCGGCATTTGATCTGCTCCCAGTTCGACAATACACCACGATCTTCTTGTCTTTTGGCACCTCGTTTAATTGTTTGGAGCCAGCCAATAACTCTGCTGGTGGGATATTCAGGGCACCTTCAACGTGCCCGCTGTTATATTCATCTGGTTCGCGCACATCAATAATCATTGTATGTGTATTCATAAATTTAATACCGCTCAATCTTAAATGAAGCTAACCCGGCATCAGCATTGATACTAATGCGGTTGGCAGCTGTCTCGTAGTTATCTGACCGATACTTACCTTCGGATACCTCTTCTAGGTCATCAAGCTCGCGCGAGCTTAAACCGCCCTTAAAATTCATCGCTACGCCACTATCTTTTGGAATACGCAACGTCATCGAACTAGCACCGGAACTGACATCAACATGTATATTTGACTGCTTTTGGCCCAGAGTCACTACAGAGCTGCTTGCGCCTGCTTGAATTAACAAATCAGTAAGTTGTGTTTCGGATAAATCTGCGTCAACACTAGATGCGCCTGAATCAATCGCGAGCTTCATTGGCAGACGCTCGGTCACGGTAACATCCCAAATATTTTGCTGTGGACCAAACCATACACTATTCTGCGTACGACCAGACAGTACTATGTTCTGCGTTGTACCACGGCGACTACTGTCTTCTGCTAACCTCATGCTGTCACTCTCTAGGCGAGCTTGTACGACCCGTGACATATCGTCAGAACGGATCGTCAACTTGCTCGCGCCAGCTCGAATTGTCACATCGGCCTTAGTCACACCATTGTCCACATCCACCGAGGCACGTTGACTCAGTGGCGATTGCGTGTCTGTGCCTGAATTGTATTGGCCAGTACCCACCCATAGTACGGCAAGAAGTGCCCCTACAATAAACACTATCGACACTACTTTCCAGAGCCAATGCGCAGTCGCGAGTACCGAAAATCCTGCAGCAACAATCAATAATGGCCATAGCCGCCACAGCTCGCTCCAGCTAATTTCTACTATACCCAGATTACCGAGCAATAATAACCCTCCAGACACAACTAGCAGCAGCCCCCAAAAAATAGCTCCAATATTCCAGCTACGCCCTACAGCTACAGGCTCTTGTGCTGAATTCGTTCGTTGCGTGTTCACTTGGCTCTCTTTTCTCATCTTCGTTGCTGTCTCTTTTGTCGGCTTGTTACGCTTTTCCATCACCAACTCCTTCTTGTTGCAATAAAAATTCCAAGTAGTATCAATACGATCGGCCAGCCGAAACTCCAGGCCTGATCAACCCAGCCCGGGTACAATTGTCCCAGCAAGAACCAGCTACCGAGCAGTACCAAGCCGAATCCTATAAAGTTTCGTAGTCGGCTTTGGTATTTATTGTCGCGCATATCGTCAATAAGACTTTTTACGTTTTGGGTAATGTCCACACCTCCTGAAGTTGAAACGGTCTCCGCCGATGGCATCACAATAGCTATGAGAATATACACTACAATGTAGCCTCCGCCAGTCATCACCGCTAAAAGAACGAAAATGATGCGTACGAGCGTCACATCAATATTTACATACTCAGCCAGTCCAGCACACACACCCGCAATTTGCCCTCGTTGCGGCTGTCGTCGCAGTAATCTAGTTTGCTCAGGCATATTTTCCTCTTTTCAATAAGTAACACTTATTACTACTTTTACTTTACTCCGATTTACACACCTTGACAAATAAAAACTAGGTTATCGTGTACCAGGTCCGCGCATTGGATGGTAGCGCTTCCACATAACTCCAATTTCTTACATCAACTTGAGATTTAAAGAATCACTACTTCACAACTCTATGGATACTAGGCGTACTGTAATGGAGAGGATTAGTAGGACACTCCCCGGACATGAAGCCTTTACGAGGTGTATTTTCAAACCTGTAAACCAGTATATACATCTGGTAGGGTGCTGCTCCGCAGTAACTACTCGTGCTTGCAAAGTATGCATAATTATACCCTGTCCCAGAGGTTACACCTACTCCCGGTGTACTAATTGGATCTCTACCAATACCCTTCATGTAGGGATCTAGGGCCGTCACTAAGTTTTGCCAGCTACTATCTGCGGTGGTACTCCACCCTGAGTTGATTGAAGTAGACCCCCCTGTTTCGTTGGGAGTCCCAGGGTACACACCCTTATCATTATAATAAAGTTCCAAGGCTTTCACGATATTTGCAATATCAGATTTTCGCTGGGCATCACGCGCCGTTTGCTGTATGCCGTTATACGCGACAATGCTAATAGCAGCTAGAACTCCTATCACCACGATCACGATCAATAGTTCGACAATTGTAAAACCTTTTTTTGCCCACTGCATAGTACCTCTAAGTATACCATCGTTGCCATGCATCGATATGATTCAAGTCGCTCGTGCAAACTCACGACAGTTTATTTGTTATACTTACGAAGACACATCATGACTATACTTAGCCTACTTATCCTACTCACTATTTGTTCGCTTGGTTTATTTTTTTACCAAACGAACATCCGTTTATTTAAGTTTGTGCCGTTTGGACTATTAGCCGCGATTAGTATACTTATCTTGCTAAACCTCGAAGGCATGAGTGTGGACCGTGCAACGGCTGGCTGGAGTGCTCTACCTGCAATTATGATCAACGTAGTGTTTGCTACCTTATTCTTAGGAAAAAAGCTTATCAGCCCAAGAAAAATCTGGAACTTCGCTGGTCCGCAAATCGTCTTCGGACAGACACTTGCCTGGGGGCAGTATGTGGTAGGTATAGCGCTTACCGCACTTGTACTGGTGCCGGTCTACAACATGAGCCCGCTCGCGGGTGCCCTGATAGAAATTAGCTTTGAGGGTGGACACGGTACGGCTGCCGGACTGCAAGATTTATTTATTGAACTAGATTTTGCCGAAGGCGCAGATCTAGCCTTAGGACTTGCTACAGTTGGGATTGTCGTGGGTCTTGCTACAGGGTTGATTATGTCGGCGATTGCTAGCTCTAGAAAAACCAAGCCTGCCGCAGTCAGCACAAAACAACAAAAACCTCTAATTAGCCTGTTCGGTACGTTTGTCTTGCAGACGCATAGTCAGTTTTTTGCCCGCCATACGATTGCACGGACGCTTGTTCAAGTTTCCCTGGTAGCTATCGCAATTGCAATCGGGTATTTGCTCAAGTATGTACTTTTACAAGCAGAAAACCTGCTACGGCTACTGTTTGATACACCTCAGATCGTTGAGTATATCCCGGTTTTTCCACTAGCTATGATTGGCGGAATAGTACTTCAGATTACATTAAATACTGCTGGCCTAAAGAGCCTTCTGCACGGCAAAACAATTGCCTTTATTGGCGCGCTTGCGCTCGAAATTGTCATCGTTGCAGCCATTGCTACTATGTCGCTCACGTCCATCTCGAATAACCTTGAACCATTCCTGCTGCTGGCAGTGACGGGTACTATCTGGAGCGTGGTTGTATTTCTTGTTTTAGCACCCCGCATTATGTCCACTCACTGGTTCGAGCGGGGCATTGGAGATTTTGGTCAGTCCATGGGCATGACCGCAACGGGACTATTACTCATGAAGTCTGCCGACCCTTCCAATCGTTCCCAAGCGCTCGAGAGATTCGGTTATAAACAGTTATTATTTGAGCCCATTGTTGGCGGGGGTTTATTTACCGCAGCATCGATGATTTTTATTGCACGCTATGGCCTGGGGAGTATGTTCATATTTACGGTCGCCGTGATGGTGTTTTGGTTGATTCTAGGGTTCGTGTGTTTTGGAAGAAGCCGAAAGTAACCCGGCCTACGTGTGGGATCTACTGTATATTTTTGCTGCTCATTACACTCAGTCGCATGCGCCACCGTCGCCACGGGGAGTGGGATGGCCAATGTAGCGCAAGGGTGTTCCAGCCGTATCTGTAGCGACGCTGCATGTCATTTTGCCGCAACGCGCGTGCCGAAATTCCTACCACAAGTGTTGGCATAAAAACAATCGGTTGGGTAGGCTGTATATGCGCGCTTATCTCCATGTCGTCATGAATATCGGTGCGCTCTCGGTGCACTTCATCTGCAATCGCATCCCACGCCGTGCGCCGCAGTGCGCAATTTGATCCGAAAATCGGCCAGTTCGCGAGCGCCGAGCCGACCAGCAAAAAATATGCATACATATACCACACTTGTGCCAGCCTTGCTCGAATACGATTCGTCCCATAAAAATCACCTGGCCCCGTGACACCTGCTGCTTCGGGTCTTGCCTGCATCTTTTTTTCGATGCGCTCAATCCAGTCGCTCGGTACAATCGAGTCTGCGTCGCAGCGTGCTATGATATCGCCCTTACTTTCACTCACACCTCTATAGACAGCAGGCATGATTCCTTGCTGAGGTTCAACGATAACTCTTACTCCATACGAACGTGCCACTTCGGCCGTCCGATCACTGCTATTATTGTCAACAATGATAATTTCATCGGGTGTACGGGTCTGAGAAAGCAAGGCCTCTATACACGCAGGGAGTACTTCTTCTTCATTGTAGGCCGGCACAACTACAGATATTGTCATGTGCATAGTAGTGTACCATCCAGTCGGGCAGTTTGACCACTCACAACTTACTAATAATCGGAGCCTGCTGGATAAAGCTATGTTGCTCCAGTACTTGCAATACGGCTTGAGCTACCTCTTCTCTTCCGACATACCATTTAGTCGGACCATGTGGGGTTAGTTTGAACGGTTTTGGTGAGACGTTTTGAAGCTTTAATACACGGACAATTGTCCAGTCCAGGTCGCTTTCTTCGAGGACGCGCACGTGGTCTCGGCCATCATTGATTCTAGCAGGGTCGACAGCACTGACGCCCAGATTGAGCACTCTATCTACAAGCGATATATGATCGCCCGCAACACGCACCCCTGTTCCCGTAAGGCTCACGACTCGGCGCATACCGTGGGTCTTCATGACTGCCACAAGTGTACGCATGGCATCGGCTTGAACGTGCGCCGGAGATCCTTTGACGTGCCCAATAAAGCTTACCACCACGTCTTGACCAGTCAGTAGGTTGCTCAGGTCGTCGGCATTCGTAGCATCACACTGTATGGTGGTTAGCTGCTTGTGAGGCTCTAGGGTGTTGTTGCCGAATACGCCAGCTTGAACTGAGTGTCCATTGGCCAACGCTTGCTCCACGAACAACTTTCCAGACCGGCCGTTGGCTGCGATAACAGCTATTTTCACAATTTCCCCTTATGACTAATGGTTGCTATCCATAGCATATACTTTCTACAGTAGACTGACAACAGGGCAAGGCATACATCTACTCAGCCAAGTTCTGTTATAACAGTCGTATTTGCAAACTTGGAGAGTGTGATAAGAAACAAATTATATTTGCATACTTCTCCTAGGATTTAAGTAGCCTAACCCGCAGAGACTTGACAATATTTTATTAAAGTGCTATAATTTAACTACTATTACGTAAAAACAAAAAATATAAAAATGATTATCATTGGTCATCGCGGCGCAAAAGGATATATACCCGAAAATACGATTGCTTCATTCGAAAAAGCAATTGCCATTGGCGTGGATATGATCGAACTTGATGTATACGCCCTTAAGTCCGGCGAAATCGTGGTGATTCATGACCCAACGGTCGATAGAACTACAAACGGTACCGGAAACGTGGCAGATTATACCTTTTCTGCAATTCGAAAACTCGATGCAGGCAACGGACAGCTCGTCCCTCTTCTTACAGAAGTTCTTGACATTATCCATCGTCGAATGCCAATTAACATAGAGCTAAAGGGCGCAGGAAGCGCTCGAGGCGTTGCAAAAATTATACGCCACTATACACGCCACCTTGGATGGCGTCAGGATCTTTTTCTTGTGTCATCATTTGATATCGAAGAGTTACGAACATTTGCACGCCTTTCTCCCAAAACACCCACAGCAACGCTATTTACGCGCGTTCCCGCCAGCTACTGGCAGAAGACTCCGGACGAGACGGATCATCCAGCGAATATTAGTGTTGCTCACCTAACGCGTAAAACTGTGCAAAATGCGCATAAAAAAGGTATGAGAGTGTACGCTTATACCATCAACAGTCGTTCAGAAGCACAACGGATGCGAAAACTGTTCGTTGATGGCATCTTTTCCGATTATCCTGATAGAGTATCTTCACTTAGTGCACGGCCTAGGCGTACCGCTCATTCAAAACGTCTACTACCTTCTCGCTCATAAGTCGATATAGTGTTACTTTTCCACCCGTGACTGAAATAAAATTATTGACACCTTTCGAGGTATGATCAAGAATCTGAAATCCTCGACTTACATCCCGCGTTGAGTGGTGAACTGTTTCTGTGTCTATAGTAAGTGGTTTCTGCAGTGGACGTATGCCTGCGTACACGCGTAACGCATCTGCATCCTGCATACTTGGCACCATAACGCCTCCTTCACGCACAAGCACATCAACCTCTTCCTGAGTTGGTATATTGTCGTCTGGACTTTCCACAACACGCGTCGTTGTCCCCATAATACTATGGCCGTCCAGCGGTACTAATAAATCACCGTCAAATTCTGGTCGGCAACGATTCAAAACAGCCGAACTCAGCGGCGCATCGAACACAATCATAGTCCCTTTGTCGTACATCATTTCTAAAGAGATACCCGCGAGCGCCGTAATGACTCCCGTCCACACACCAGTCGCATTTATAACCACGTCACATGAAATTGTTTTGTTTTCTCCAGTTTTTTTATCTTGGACATGGACCGAAGAGATCATATTATTATCAAACGAAAACCTCTCAACTCGGTGATTAGTAATAAATCGTGCCGGTATCTCGGCGCTTTCGGCAGCTTTTCGATTCAAAGTAACCAACGCCATGCCGTCAATGGTGCCGTCCGGCACAATAAACGCGCGTTTTACTGCATTCGACACATACGGTTCATGTTTGCGTGCAGTTTCGACACTTATTTCTTCGATCGGTATGCCCGCCGCCCGACAAGCGTTCTCTAACGCATCACCATGACTCGCCTCTTCATCATTCATAGCTAAAAATAATCCGCCAGTCTTCCGAATTACGTCAGGAATGATAGTGCTCAAACGTTGGTTTTCTAAAAAACAAGCAGCAGCAACACTCGTGTCATTAACTGCATATCGAGCCCCGCTATGTAACATGCCATGAAAGTGACCAGTCGTACCAGATGCCATACTACCCTGTTCAATAAGTGTAACGCTATACCCCGATTCAGCGGCAAGACGAGCGATGCCCGTTCCAGTTGCGCCACCGCCAATAATCACAACCGATACGTTCTTCATCCATACATCATCTCGCACTAGAGAAAAAAAGTACAGTCATCATATTGCCAGACCGCGCCACTACCTTACCTTGGCACACTAGTGAGCTAACTATCCACTAGTCATCAAATAAAACACATAGAGTGCGTACAACCCTAAGAACAATACCCCAGCTCCACGGTTCAAGCGCATTTTGCCAATTATAAGCACGACGAACAGCACTATAGATGCGATTACAGCGATGCCTATATTCAGCAATAAGGGATCACTAATAGCAAGTGGCGAGACCAGACTTGCTACTCCAATCACCCACAAGATGTTAAATATATTTGACCCAACAATATTACCTATAGCCAAATCGGACTTACGGCGATACACGGCAACTACCGTAGTGGCTAGCTCTGGTAGCGAAGTGCCTACTGCCACTACGGTCAATCCTATGGCTAGCTCTGGAATGCCGGCGGCTCGTGCTAATATTTCCGCACCGTCAATCGTTAACATAGCACCTACGGCAAGCCCGGTCAGTCCTGCTACCGACATAGTCAGGGAAATGGCATAAGGATAGCTCTTTGCATTGAATCTAAGTAGTTGCAAGAGCTTGGTGCCAATTGGTGGCGGCTTTCGTGACAGTGTATACACATACCACATAAAAAGCGTAAAAAGTATAAGTAATCCTACACCATCGAGCCGACCTATAGAATTAACTCCTGGCACCAACAGCGTATCCAAGCTCATGATTAGTAATATGCCCGAAGCTACAATCAAAAAAGGTATCTCTTTTTTGATTGTAGAACGGCTGACAGTGAGCGTACCCACCAACGCGGCTATGCCCAATGCAAAGAAGACGTTAGCAATGTTACTACCGATAATATTGCCGATTCCAATATCGGTACTCTCACTAAATATCGCAGTGATAGCAATCACCAGCTCTGGCATACTTGTGCCAAACGCCACTATTGTCAGACCGATAACAAGCGGAGAGATATTGGAGCGAGTCGCGATAGACGAAGCACCGCGCACCAGCCCTTCTGCGCCGACCAGTAAAATCACCAGGCCTAATACGAACAATATAAAAGCCTCAAGCATATGTACTCCGCCCTCCGTCTAGTTTCGTAAGTTTGTTTGCAGCGTATGTTCGTTCTGTGTGTTGCATAAGAATTTTACCTATTATTGTGACAGTGTGGATGATTATTGTATAGGCTGTAAAATGTGTACTCTTGGCTCAGATTATGAGTCACGGAACTTTTAAACCTCAGGATGACGATATCCTATCTGCTCAACTTACCAGCGACAAGCTTACTAGTTCCAACTAAT
>CALGUM010000063.1 GCA_937902295.1 uncultured Candidatus Saccharibacteria bacterium
CCGCCGTACTCACTACGATCCTGCGGCGCAAGTGTAGGTATGCGCGCATATAACTGCTTGAACTCTGGTGCTTTGAGCACGGAGCTAGGTTGCTCACTCGTTTCTATACGTGCAAGTAACAGTGCCTCAATATCAAATATGTCTTCCATCTTGCAACCAGTATACCCCATCTATAGGGTGAGCGCACTTATTTTACGTAGTGCTGATGACAAGAAATATCACCGCCGCAATCGCTCCGACGCCAAGCGCAAGCCACACTCCTAGCAGCGACGAAGATGTGTGCGTATTTTGCACAATACTTGCGTCTTTTTCTCCATCATACTGCGGCCCTTCGATATCCGCTTTTGCGCGAGCACTCGCTTTTGCACGTAAATCAGCGGCAATTTGCTCTTGTAATTTAGAACGCTGCTCATCTTTTCGTACATATAATCCCATACCGCTTAGTATATCACGACGCCGCGTTTGTCGACCAGACTCACAATGGTGTATACTAAACCCATATTTCACGATAAGGAGGGAAATACATGGCAACTAAAAAAACTGCTTCTGCTAAGAAGTCGAAACCGACTATAGCGAAGCCAGCAAAAACTAAAGTAACGACCGTAAAAGCAGTGGCTGCCGATTCTACACCTAAGGCGCCTACCTATAAGCAGCGCGTTGGACAACTCTCGAATCGCACCGGCATGCTCAGTGCACACATCGCTGAATTTGTAGGTACATTCATTTTGGCGGCAGTCGCTGTACTCAGCCAAGGTCAACCGCTTTTCGTAGGATTTGCACTCATTGCAATCGTCCTGACAATCGGTTCGCTTTCCGGCTCACACGTCAACCCACTTGTCACAGTTGGTGCATGGGTTACACGTAAGATTACGGGTCTTCGAGCACTTGGCTACGTGATCGCTCAGATTCTCGGTGGCCTCCTTGCATTCGTGGTTGTTTCTGCGTTTGTAAGCGCAGCGCCAGAAGTGAGCAGCGAAGCACAAATGTATGGTCAGCAAGCAGCGACAATGTTCGCAGCAAGCCCAATACCAGAAGGTAAAGAGTTGTACGTGTTCTTCGCTGAAATGCTCGGTGCTGCAATCTTTGGCCTCGCATTCGCAAGCACATTCCGCATGCGAGCAGACGACTACGCAGCACGCGCACTTACAATCGGCCTCGGTCTTTTTGCCGCTGTGACGGTTGCAGGTGTTGCTGTAAGCTATGTAGGTGGTAGCGCAGTGGTAAACCCTGCGATTGCATTTACACTACAAGCAGTAACGTTCACTGACTCATTTAACCTTTGGGCAATCTTGAGCTACATCATTGCGCCAATCGTTGGTGGTGTGATCGGTTTCTTCCTCTACGATATCATTCGTAGCGAAGCAGACAATACTATCGTTTAGTACATCCGTATGTACATACAAATAACTCCCGTGGTGTACGGGAGTTATTTTATATTACGACGATCTTTAATCTTGTTGCGGCTTATCGATGATAAGTGGCTCAATACTTGGTTCTGAGTGAGCGATTTTGACCACGTCCTTGTCGATTTTCTTCAACTCATTATGCGCATTGTTATAATGACTTACTGTTGTACCAAGACTTGCGCCCAGTTTGCGCATCAACTGATCATACACTGAAATATGGCGCCCCAATTGTCCGACGCGCGTCTGAATTTCCTTTGCTTGCTGCTCTATCTGAATACTACGAAGGCCTTGCAAGACGGTTTGAAGATACGCCATAAAACTTGTTGGACTTACGATAATAACTTTTTTGTCACGAAACGCATACTCTACAAGATCACGAGCGCCAGCACCTGTACCGACTTGACCCATTAACAGCTCGTAGTACAGCGATTCGCTCGGAATAAACATAAAGGCGAAATCCATCGTCTTTTCCTGAGGACGGATGTATTTACTCGTCTCGTCAATGCGCGCCTTAAGGTCACTACGCACTTTTGTAAGCAGTACGTCGCGCTCAGACTTACTCTTACTTGTCACCATGCGATTGTAATTTTCTAAACTAAACTTACTGTCTACAGGCAGTATCATGCCATCTTGCAAACGTACTATTGCATCGACCGTCTCGCCATCTTGAAACTTATATTGCATCTCAAATTGCTTAGGCCCTAATACATTCTCCAGGACACTTTGCAAATAATATTCCCCGAACACACCACGTTGCTTTGGGTTAAGTAGTACGTTCTGGAGAGTCTTGAGCTCATCAGCAACATCGATTACGCGTTTGTTCGTCTCGTCAAGTTTGGTGAGTCGAGCACTGACATCGTTGATAATCTTGACACTTTCAGAGAGCTGGCGCTGCATCGAATTTTGCATCCGCATTGAGTTTGTGTCAAGCCTTTCACCCACGTGCTGTTGCATTGCCGTGATGGAACGATTGAGCTCCGTAATATCGGCTTTCAGGTAGCTCACGCCCTCTTTATTTTCTAACGTTCGTAGTTTTTGTAGTAGCACATATACCACAATGCCGAAACCAGCCACAACTACACTCAAAATTAAAAGCAATGTCAGTATATCCATACTCTCAGTATACCACTCATGCTACTGCATGGCTGCGCTAGATGAGTGTTGGCACGACGCGTGAAGCTACTACGACGAGTAGGAATACCACTAGTACAATCACAGCATTACGGATTCTAGCAATCCATGCGTATAGACTATAAAACAGCGTATACAACACTACCGTCCATCCGAGTTGTTCTAGGAAGTGAAGTGATTCAGTCCATGCAGCAAGCCCCCATAAACTCACCGCAGCACCCAATGCGATAAGTAGCGGACGATACACGTTGAGTTTCACGAGTGCAACCACGCCAGCAATCGCCACAATAACTGCAGCTATATTACCAGCATATGTCGATACGTTGACGCATGCTGCTGCAGCCTCATCGGAACAAAACACTGCACGCAGCACCACACGTTCCAGCAGCATTGTAAGAGCCCATACGGTCAAACCGACAGCTACACCAACAAGTGCAATACGCGCACTAGACCGTGCGTCCTGATTAATTATTGCGGGCTTTGATTCTGCTACATACTCAGCCATGGTGGTCTCCGTTTATCAACACAAGTTTTGTATATAATATACTAATGACTATTTTTTTGCAAGTATTCGCTGGCGTCGTGCATCAATGTACCACAAAGCACCAAGTGCAGCAGCAATAAAGCCGCCGAGCACGTCAATAGGAGCATGCACAAGCGCAAGCACACGCCCTATAGAAACAAGTGCGGCAACGACAGCACACAAACCAACAAGCCACGGGTTTCGCACCCCGAACCACACGGCAAAGAAAATGACCCAGACAAAGAGTGCGTGGTCGGAAGGAAATCCAGGGTTGTCAAGATATGACACACCAGGCTCTAACCCCATGGTCTCAAAAGGTCGTTCACTGTTGGGCTGCCATGCAGTAGCCATCAGCTTTGCTATAAGATACGAAGTAAGTCCGGCCAGCAGCATCCGTGAATACACACTAAACTTTTTTACATTTGGCACGCATACGAGTAGTGCTATCGTTGCGATTGCTACGAGGGGAAGTACGAGCGTATCAGCTATAATCTGTACGACGAAACTCGTATCACTAGTGACCACTTACTCACCGATACCGCGTGTATCAAAATCTATATACGGCGCATACGTACTCCACGCTACTACGTCTGGCTCATTGAGCTGCATTGCTTCGTCGATCCAAGCCTTTATAAGCCCTTCACTAAACGAAACTGTTTGTCCTACATTAAGCACTGGCCAGCCAGATTGCTCAGAGACCCTCGTTTCAATAGCGATAATTCTTGGAACACCGACAGACACATCATGCTTAATGCCGTATGTCTGGACAGCTTTGCGCACAAGTTGCGTATACGTATCACCAGGGTTAGCTACGTAGGCATACGTCGCTTGCTCCCTAGTGCTACTACCCGTTTCTTCTGCTGCATGTACACTGCCAGAGCTAATTACACCGACTATCACCGCCGATACGGC
>CALGUM010000064.1 GCA_937902295.1 uncultured Candidatus Saccharibacteria bacterium
CGATGTTCTTTTCTGCCTCGGCTTTTAACTTTTCGTCGTAGAGTTCGAGTGCTTTTTCGAGTGTAATATGATGCGGATCTTCCGGCTTGATACTTACGAATAGCTTGTCAATCTGAATATAAGGACCGAACCTGCCGATGTTCGCTTTTATATCTTGTCCGTCTTTTGTCTGGCCGACGACGCGCGGTAACTTAAACATCTCCAGTGCTTGCGCGAGGGTAACAGTTTCGATTTTTGCGCCATTTGGCATTGGAGCGAACTGAGGCTTTTCTTCGTCGTCAGTACTTCCAAGTTGCAACATGGGGCCGAATCGTCCAAATCGTGCAAAAATCATTTTGCCTGTCTTTGGATCGGTCCCGATTTCTTTTTGTGCACCAACTTTACTGCGGTCGATACCGCCAGATTGTTCAATAAGTTTGTGAAATGGCGTGTAAAAGGATTTTAGCATTGCGTTGCGCGCAAGTTTATTCTCGGCAATGGCGTCGAACTCTTGTTCGACGCTTGCCGTAAAGTCATAGTCGACGACCCGCTCAAAATGCTCACCCAAAAAGTCAGCGATAAGCTCACCCGCAGGAGTCGGCACGAGTTTACCGCGGTCTGCTCCGGTTTTTTCCTGCACTACTTCGCGAGCAACTGCACTTCCGTCGTAATTCAGAACGATAGCGTCGCGAGGTGTCCCCTCGCCTTCGCCTTTTACGACGTACCCGCGTGTCTGCACAGTGTCAATAATCGTGGCATAGGTACTAGGTCGGCCAATGCCGAGCTCTTCTAGCTTTTTGACGAGACTACCTTCTGTATAACGCGCCGGTGGTCGTGCAAACACTTGTTTGGCTGTCGCTTGCATGAGGCTGAGTGTATCATTTGCCTGCATGGCTGGTAGTAGGTCGGCTTCTTTTTTGCTGCCGCCGTAGACCTTCAGAAACCCGTCAAATATAATGACTTCGCCCTTGGCTTCGAACTGCTTTTCGTTAGTCGATATGCGGATAGTCACGGTAGTTTTCTCGAGTTTTGCTGGTGCCATCTGACTTGCGAGGGTACGAGCGCGGATCAAATTATAGAGTTTTTGGTCGTACTCATTGCTGCTACCCTTCTCGAGTCGCATATCGGTTGGGCGAATCGCTTCGTGAGCTTCTTGTGCACTTGAGTTCTTAGTTTTAAATTGTCGAACCTGGCTGTATTCGCTACCGAACGCAGCAGTGATATAATCTTTTGCTGCCGCAATTGCTTGACCACTCAGGTTGAAACTATCGGTACGCATGTAGGTAATCTTACCTTCTTGGTATAATTTTTGCGCACTCGACATAGTCGCCTTGCTGCCGAACCCGAGTTTGGCATTGGCGTCTTGTTGGAGGGTGCTGGTTGTAAAAGGTGCAGCCGGGTTGCGCGTAGAAGGGCTTTTTGTGACGTCGGTGACACTAAATGTCGCACCGTTGAGGCTTTCGAGAAATTCTTTTGCTGTCGGTTCGTCGTCAAATCGCTGAGGCAGCTCTGCTTTTACTTCCTCGCCGTCATGGGTAAAGAGCGCAGTAATTTTAAACTGACTTGAGCCTTCGAATGCTGTGATCTCTCGCTCACGTTCAACTAAAAGGCGTACGGCCGGACTTTGCACGCGGCCAGCAGATTTTCCGCCGGGCACTTTTTGCCATACGACGGGACTAAGCTCAAATCCTACGATGCGGTCGAGAATCTGACGGGCTTGTTGCGCCTGTACAAGGTTCATGTCGACGGTACGTGGTGAGGTAATGGCATCTTGGATGGCATTTTTGGTAATTTCGTGGAAGACAATGCGTTTAGTGTGAGTAGGATCAAGCTTGAGGACCTCGCAGAGATGCCAGGCAATCGCCTCCCCTTCGCGGTCTTCGTCGGTTGCGAGCCAAACATTGTCGGCGCCAACTTCCTTGACAGCTTTTCTTAGTTCTG